>JAUNQM010000322.1:0-2191 GCA_030536165.1 Prevotellaceae bacterium
CCAAACTGAATCACCTTTTCAGGCATAACGCTCTTAGGAGCCGTTCTCTTGTTTAAGCTTTTCATTTGTTTTTGATAGTTTTATTGGTTAAGTTAAATGCAATATACATTGAAACCGCCATCGACAACTGCAACAGTTCCTGTGACAAACTTTGATGCAGGGCTGATGAGATAGTGGATGGTTCCGCACAACTCTTCAGGCTCACCCATACGGCCGAATGGAGTCTGCTGGATGATATGCTGTGCACGTGGAGTCCAGCTGCCGTCAGGATTTACGAGCAGGTCGTGGTTCTGGTTTGTAACAAAGAAACCAGGAGCAATAGCGTTCACACGAATGCCGTCGCCGAACTTGCGAGCAACTTCTGATGCCATATACTCTGTGAAACTCTTGATGCCGCTCTTGGCTGCTGAATAGCCACAGACGCGAGTGCAAGGACGGAAACTTGTCATCGAACCGAAGTTGACAATCTGTCCCTTGCCTTGTTCCTTCATTGGCTTCAGGAATACCTGAGTAGGGATTACAGTTCCGGTCATGTTCAGTTCGAGCACGAATGAGAACTGCTTTGGGTCGAGGTCGAAGATCGACTGGTCGTCGGCAATGGTTGCACCTTTCTGGTTGCCGCCGGCTGCATTGAGAAGTGTATCTACGCGTCCGTATTTAGCAAGAATGTCCTTGCAATTCTGCTCTACGATAGCAGGGTCGAGCACGTTTGTTGCATACCAAGAGGCTTCACCTCCATCGGCTTTGATTTCGGCAACAAGCTTGTCGCCAAGTTCTTTCTCTTGTGGCAGGCTGAGGAAAACAACCTTGCAACCTTCTTTTGCAAGATACTTTCCAATCATCGAACCAAGAACTCCAGTTCCACCAGTGATTACTACTACCTGGTCTTTAATGTCGAATAAGTTGTTCATAATATTTTTTAGTTGTTATAGATTCATGCTATTGCACAGGAATGTAAGGCAGTTTGTACTCGATGCCGAGTTCGTTATCAACCGTGGCGATGATGCCTTGCACTTGTCCGAGGGCAAACATACGTCCGAGGAATGAGTAGCCAGCATTATAGCCTTTGTCTTCCTCGCCATACATATTCATAAATGGTCCGTGGTCAACACGCATCGGGAGGTTTGGATTCTCCTTTTCGAAGATGCGAGCAAGTTCAATCAAGTTGGCGCGTCCACCCAAGTGGGAAGCCTCGGTGAAGTCTCCGTTAGGGAAGATGTGGCATGAGCGAAGATGAACGAAATGTGTGCGTGAAGCATACTTGCGAGCAAGTTCAACAACATCGTTGTGAGCACCTGATGAAAGCGAGCCAGCGCAGAATGTCAGACCGTTGTGCTTGTTATCTACAGCCTTGAGGAACCACTCGATGTCCTCATCGCAGGTTACAATTCTCGGCAGACCAAGTATCTGCAAAGGTGGGTCGTCAGGGTGTACGCACATATTCATGTCGTATTCCTCGCATACTGGCATGATTGCGTTGAGGAAGTAGCACATGTTCTCGCGAAGTTGTTCGCGCGTGATACCTTTATATAAGTCGAGCAGCTGGCGGAAGAGTTCCACTGGATGCTCGTCGTCTTCCGTGATGTTACCGTTTACGAAACCTTGAGTCTTGACAATGATATTCTCAACAAGATGATGGTTGAACTCGGCTTCGTTACCTTCTTTCACCACTTTCTCGTGAATCTCATCGGCTTGACGTACCACTTCGGATGCAAAGCTTTCGCGTGCGCCTTCGCGTTTCAATATATAGATGTCGAAATATGCAAACTCAGCATGCGAGAAATAAAGGTTTGAGGTGAAGTTTGGATTAGGGTGGGTGAGGTCAGTTCTTGCCCAGTCGAGCACTGGCATGAAGTTGTAGCAGATGGTGTGTATGCCTTCAAGTCCGAGGTTCTTCAGACTTTCCTTGTAGGTTTCAATCTGCTGGTCGCGGTCAGGTCCTGCGTATTTTATGCTTTCAACCACAGGCAGACTCTCTACCACGCTCCATCGCATGCCGTAGCTTTCAATGTATTCTTTAAGGTCGCGAATCTTCTCGCGAGTCCACACTTCTCCATTCGGAACGTCGTGAAGGGCAGTGACAATTCCCTCGACTCCGATTTGCTTAAGCATGGCAAGAGTGATGTTGTCCTTTTTGCCAAACCATCTCCAAGTTTTCTCCATAATTTTGTTTTTAGTTTAGAATATGTGC
>JAUNQM010000322.1:2201-2433 GCA_030536165.1 Prevotellaceae bacterium
ACAAGGCGAAATATTTGGTATAAATTTTCTTAAACTTCAAATAAACTCAGCTAAATCGTAAATATTGTCCGTCAAATATTAAGCTACTTTACACCTTATTTATATAATGCGCGCACGCACACGATGAACCGAAATGAAGAAAAAGTCCTGCTTTTTTGAGGATTTTTTTTATAGTTGTTATAGATTTTATAGTTGCTGTGGGATATTTATCAGAGTTATACTTGTGGCGTTT
>JAUNQM010000066.1 GCA_030536165.1 Prevotellaceae bacterium
TAGGGGTGCTCACACCTAAGGTGTTTCGTCGGTAACACCTCAGGTGTGGAGGGCTGAAATAATAGATAAATGAAATTAGAGGACAGATTGCCGCGATATACCTTATTATATTACGCGCGCACGCAAATATGAGTCATTTCTCGAAAAAAGTCCTGCATTTTCGCAAATATTTTGCACGATGCCCTCATTTTTTTAGTACGTTTTTCAGTACGACCCCGTTGGGGTCGATGCAGAGAGAGATGCGTTTGTCCCGCAGGTCTGCGACACTGCGGTTAACAAAGTTTGACCTCTTTGAGGTCGCCAACTATCATAGAACCTTGACCTCTAAAGGCCATACTATACCAAAGTGTGCCCTCCCTAAGGTCGCCAACCATACAATGCAAACGCATAGAACAGACCCCTGCGGGGTCTTACATTGGTAACCGTAGGTCGCAGACCTGCGGATAGCAATGTCCTCCACCCCTTCGACCCTATCGGGGTCGCACTAAAAAATCTAAAGACCGATTCGGGTTTATAGGTAATTTCTCTAATGATGATTTGCGGTTATCACAACCCAAATCCCATCGATAATGACTACCCAACCTCGATTTTTTTGCATCGGTCATGATTTTTTTAGCGTAATCTCTACTCAATAATAAAAAAGTTTTTTAATTTTGCACGTGTAAACCGTTCCATTGGGTTAAATCGTAAATAGAAAATTGTCAAATCGTAAATATAACTTATGGTATTCAAGTATGACTTCCTCATCATCGGCTCAGGTGTTGCCGGAATGAGTTGCGCTCTCAAGTTGGCAAGGGCACAAAAGGGAAAAATTGCCATCCTGTGCAAATCAACTATTGAGGAGGCTAACACCGCCAAAGCTCAAGGCGGAATAGCTTCTGTGACCAATCTGCTGGTAGATAACTTCGACAAGCACATTGAAGACACGATGATTGCGGGCGACTACATCAGCGACCCAGAGGCCGTGGAACAAGTAGTGCGCAATGCACCTTCGCAGATTAAAGAACTGCTGGAATGGGGTGTGAACTTCGACAAGAACGAAGACGGCAACTTCGACCTGCATAAAGAAGGCGGACACAGCGAGTTCCGCATACTGCATCATGCCGACGACACTGGTGCAGAGATACAACGCGGACTCATTGCTGCCGTGAAGAATCACCCTGACATTGACGTGCTTGACCATCATTTTGCCGTGGAAATCATCACACAGCACCATCTCGGAATGAGAGTTACACGCCGCACACCAGACAAGGAATGCTTTGGTGCATACGTCATTAACCCAAAGACAAAGAAGATTGACACGTATCTCTCGAAGGTGACAATCATGGCAACGGGCGGTAGCTGTGCGGTGTATAAGACGACCACCAACCCTGAGATTTCAACAGGCGACGGCATTGCAATGGTCTATCGTGCAAAGGGTACGGTGAAGGATATGGAGTTCGTGCAGTTCCATCCTACAGCACTCTACAATCCAAAAGAGACGCATCCTGCCTATCTTATCACCGAGGCAATGCGCGGCTACGGAGGCATACTGCGACTTCCTACGGGAGAGGAGTTTATGCATAAGTACGACGAGCGTCTCTCGCTCGCACCACGCGACATTGTTGCACGTGCAATAGACAAGGAGATGAAGATTCACGCCATCGACCATGTGTGTCTCGACGTGACGCATAAAGACCCAGAGGAGACAAAGCATCACTTCCCGAACATCTATCAGAAGTGCCTGAGCATTGGCATCGACATCACGAAAGAGTATATTCCAGTTGTTCCTTGCGCCCACTATATGTGTGGTGGTATAAAGGTTGACCTCAACGCTGAATCAACAATCAAGCGCCTCTATGCCGTGGGAGAATGTTCTTGCACCGGACTTCATGGTGGCAACCGCCTTGCAAGCAACTCACTCATCGAGGCTGTAGTCTATGCAGATGCAGCTGTGAAACACATACTGGAAGTGGTTGATGAGTACGATTTCAATGAGAAAGTACCTGAGTGGAACGACGAAGGAACGCTCACAAACGAGGAGAAGGTGCTTATTGCACAGGATGCAAAAGAGGTAGAGGAAGTGATGAGTACATACGTCGGCATCGTACGCAGCGACCTCCGACTGCACCGTGCATGGGAACGTCTCGACCTGCTTTATGAAGAGACTGAGCACTTATTCAAGCGCGTGAAAGCTACACGCGACATCTGCGAACTGCGAAACATGATTAACGTGGGCTATCTCATCACCCGTCAAGCTCTGGAACGCAAGGAGAGCCGCGGCCTGCATTTCACTATCGACTACGAAAAGCATGCCCTCGACAAGGCTGCCGACCCTCACATACCAAAGGGATGGCATAATCATTATTAAGCCAACTATTGGTTATAAAGCTAAATATAAAACAGGCGTCTGACTTGGTGTCAGGCGCCTGTTTTATACATTATATATATAAGGTCTATTCTGCAAGTGGGTCGAATGTACCATTTGCACCTCCGTGCTGCGAGTCTTCCCAACCAATAGTCTGTGGAAGAGTTACGTTTGAACTCTGTGCTCCACTTGTGAAGCCGAGGAAGTAGTAACGTGGCAGGAATGTGACGTAGAGCAATGCCTGGGTTGATGAACGGCCATCACCAAGAATTGTCTTACGTGTAAGGTAGTTATTGTAGAATGCCTTCAAGGTGTCTTGGCTGTGGATGACAGAGTCATTGAGGTTCATCACGTATGTTGCACGTGTTGCCTTGTAAGATGCTTCGTCAGTGCCAATGACATTTACCAATGGGTCTGGGTTGGCTGCACCTGTTGCCCAAGTGTTACCACCTGTGCCGCCGCCTACCTTAACGCGGAACTGGAGATTCTCGCGACGCTGTCCGTTGAGCGGAGTAACTCCAAGCCATGCGCATGTGCCGTTTGCCCATTCGCCGCCGAGCTTCCATGTCTCAGGACATCCTTCAACATTTGCAAACTCTGTACCACCATCGAAGAGCAGCCAACGACGCATGTCCTCGTAGCGGCGTCCTTCGTATGCAAACTCAATCTGACGCTCATAGAGTATAGCACTCATAAGTGCTGCACCTGTGAGTCCGTCGCTGATTCCGCAGTCGCCTGTATAACCTACGCGCTGACGAATCTGACGGAGGAGAGAGATAGCCTCTGCGTTCTGTCCAGCACCAGCAGCAGCCTCAGCAAGGTTGAGCAGTACCTCAGCATAACGCATTTCAATGTATGCATTATAGCAGAGAGAGAAGTTCTTTGAGGTCATGTAGTTGTAGTGAGGGTTCGTGTTAAGGTCGCCATCGTCGGTACGCTTACGAACGTAAATTCCCTTTGTACCGCTAAGGAGATTGTCGGAACCATAATACTTTGAGTTGTCTTCACTCTCAGGGTCAGTTCCTGTTTCGTACCAAACATAGTTCCAAAGCACGTATTCATTGCCCTTGTAAGGGTTGTTGTTCTTTGTCTGAACACCGTCGCTCTCAGTTTGTGTCGGGTCGAAAGTAGATGCAAACGCCCAGCGAACACCAGGGAATGCGTATGTGCGATAGAAACGAGGGTCGCGGTTCATGAATGGTGCAAGGTTGTCATAATCGAATGCAGACTTCTCAAGCTTAGTGTAAGTAGTAGCATTCTGTGGCAACTTACCATCTGCCATAGGGAAAAGGTCGAAGAGGTTTGCAGCAGGCTCAACACCACCACCGCCGAAACAGTTCTTTGGTCGGATGCTCTGCTCCCAACCGTTGTTGCGGTGATAGTCAGGAGTAAGACCAGAAGTGATGTCGTTGTATAGTGTGAAGAATATTGCCTCACCGTTGCTCTTTGTGTCAACATCGCTGAACATCTTTGCCCATCCTGCAGCGTTTACTCCAGGATTCTCAGCGTAAGCAAGCTTGTAACCACAAGCATTGATGACATCGAGGTCTTTCTTCATCTCGGTATATGCAGTCTGGTAACGACTCATGTCAGCCTTACGGTTGAACAATGGGCTACACCAGAGAAGCATAAGACGACCCTTGACAGCGAGTGCTGTACCAGCAGTGACACATGTAAACTCAGAAGTGTTTTGCCATCCGACACCATTAGCAGTGAAAGGCTTGAGGAGTTCGGCAGACTTGTTAAGGTCGTTGAGAATGAACTCATAGACAGCCTTTGCTGAAGAACGTGGAGTCACATTCTCCTCGATTGGTTCGAGCACCTTGTCGATGATTGGCACACCACCGTAAACACGGAAGAGGTTGAAGTAGCACCAAGCACGCCAGAAGTAAGCCTGTCCGAGAATCTTATCCTTGTCTTCCTGATCCATACCACCAGCAAGAGTGCCTTCGATGACATCGTTCACCTGACGGATATTACCCCAAGGAGTCTGGAGGATATTGTTAGCCTGATACTGGAAATAGTCAGGCATTGAACCTGTACCTGTGACTGGGTTGAGTTGTGCTTCAGGGTCAACGAAGCGACCAAAGCCAGCATACTCTTCAGTACACTTAGAGAAATCATCAGGACCACCCTTTGACTCGTAGAACCAAGCCTGACCAGAGTTGGCACCACCAGGCTGGCAAAGAGCCATGATAGCAGCAATACGCCCCTGCGCTCCCTCATAGTAGTCGTAGAGGTCAGTGCTGACCTGAGAATAGTTTTTCTTTTCCTTAAGGAACTCGTCGCTACAACTTGTAGAAGCAACAACGACAACACCTAAAACTAATAGCTTTAATATATTTTTCATAACTGTATCCTCCTTAAATTAGAATGAGATATTTACACCGATAGTAACCTTGCGCAGATTAGGATACTTGCCAAAGCTGCCCGACATAGAACTCATGAAATGATCTGGATATGGGTTGTAGAATGTCAGGAGGTTTGTTCCAGTGACGTTGAAACGGCAGCTTGAGATTCCAATAGATGAAATCCAAGCCTTTGGCAAAGAGTAAGCAATGGTGAAACGAGAGAGTTCAACCGAAGCTGCACTTACACGCCAGAAGGTTGAAGGCACAGCATTGGTTGAAGCGTAAGCAAGGTTAGGATACTTTGCATCGAGGTTCTGCTTAACAAGAACATTACCTTCATCGTCGAGCACATCCTGATATGAATACATGTTGTCAACATTCCAGAATGAAGGCATGTTAGTGTATTCAAGTCCTGTTCCAGGCTTCAAGGCATCAGTAGGGATGCAAGTGTAGCCACCCCAGTTAGCAGAGAACTGTCCCTGGAATGAGAGTTGCTTCCATTCACCACCGAAGTTGATTGTGAAGCCATAAGGATTAGAACGGTTAGACAACTGCACTTGGTCGTTTTCCTTATCAACAATACCATCAGGTCCGCCGTAAGTGTTAGTGTCAGCATCGTATGCACCGCGTACATCTTTATATATGAGCATACCAGGACGAACATTATCCTTTGTCATACCCATGTAAGAAGTGATGCCATAAGTGTCGAAGTATTCGTCAATCTCCTGGAAGCTACGGAACATGCCGAGACACTGCATACCCCAGAGTCCCATATCTGTGCGGTCACCCTTCTGAATAGTTCTGTAGATGTTGGTCTTTGACCAGTCCATGAGCAAAACTTCGTTGTCGTTGTAGCCAGTATTGAGACCTACGTGATACTTGAAGTCCTTGCCAATCTTGTCGCTCCATGTGAAGCCAAATTCATAACCCCACATATTCATCTTACCATAGTTGATGTAAGCAGACTGCGTACCGATAGTACCTGCGAGTGAAGCAGAGTAAGGCATGAGCATTTCGCGGTTAGCCTCGCGGTAGAAGTCGAATGTGAAGCCAAGACGATTGTTGAGTGTCTTGAAGTCGAGACCGAGATTGAGCTTATAAGACTTGTCCCAGTGTCCGTCGGTATTTACAGCTGAGTTGTCCTTATTAATAATAATACGTGTTCCGGCATTGCCGTTTACACCCATAACAGCACCTTTATCCACGTCGGTACCGTAAGTCTGCATCCACTGCCATGCCTTTGTGTTGTCACGACCTGTAAGACCGAATGAAGCGCGGAGCTTCAAGAAGTCAGCCCAAGGAGCAGCCTTCTGGAACCAAGGTTCTTCGCTCATTACCCAACCTGCACTTACTGATGGGAAATAGCCCCAGTAGTTATCTGGATGGAACTTAGTAGAAGCATCTGAACGGAAGAGGAATTCCAAGAGGTATTTGTTAGCGTAAGCGTAGTTCACACGGCCGATGTAAGAGAGAGTTCCTGACTCTGAACGTGTGAAGCTTGCAGTAGTCACACTGTTCTGACCAACGTTGCTTGACTGTCCTGTACCGAATACGTAAGGGTCAGTCACCTGCGACTGGTTGTCTTCCATCCAAGACTCTGATCTTTCGATTGAGAAGAGGGCATTGACATGGTGCTTACCAAAGTCGCGTGCATAGTTAGCCATGAAGTTGAGCTGATAGCTATCACTGCGGCTCATAGAACGAGAACGATAACCAAGTTCCGGACCATTGTAGATTTCCTTACCTGTTGAGAGGATGAAGTTGTTTGGAGTCATCAAAGCCTCGTATTCAGCTTCCTGCCCTGCTATTGGAGTATAGAGGTGCTGTCCGCTACCTGCACGGTTCTCCATGTAGTAAATCTTATAAGCAGAACCTGACTGGTTGGTCTTTGATGTAGAAATGTTCTTTCCGTAAGAAACCTTGAACGACAGACCTTTCAATGGCTTGAGCCATCCCATGTCGAGTTCAACGCTACCGTTGATTGCCATGTGGGTAGTCATTGTGTTCGACTCATCGCCCATGTTCTGCAACACGTCGAATGAGTAGTCCTGATTGTCCTGAAGGTGGCTGTTGCTTACGCCGTACGTTGCTATTGGGAAACCGTTTACATATTCAGGAACGTATGGCAGACGAGTCTGGAGCAGGTTGTAGTCCTTTTCATTGCTTGTACCTCCAACCTTTACGTTTGGCTTAGTGTGGTCGCTGTAGTCACCTTGAATCTGGATGGTAGTCTTTACCCAATCACCGATTTTAAGGTCAGCGCCTGCGCGGTAGTTCCAACGGTCATAGTCAAGCTTGCCGATGTTACCATCCTGCTTGAAGTAACCGATGCCTGCAAAGTAGTTTGCCTTTTCTGTTGCACCACTGAGGTTCACGCTGTGCTGCTGTGTTACGGCTGTCTTCCAGTTCTTGTCGAGGAGGTCGTAGTTCACATTCTTCAGTGCCTGAAGCTCATCATACTGGAACAAGTCGAGTTTCTTATTGAGCGATGCAGCCTGAGTTGGGTCGGCAGCCTTGACTGCGTTCCAGAGGCGTCCGTATTCGTATGAGTTAAGCATGTCGGCACGTGATACTTCGTCAGCAAAACCGAAGTTTCCGCTGTATGAAATCTTTGGCGCACCAAGCTTACCACGCTTTGTAGTGACGAGGATAACACCGTTAGCAGCTCTTGTACCATACACGGCTGCCGATGCATCCTTCAATACTGAGATGCTCTCTACCATGTTAGGGTCGAGGTTGCTGAACACAGCACCATCCTGAATGAAACCATCGATAACGTAGAGTGGTTCTTCTGACTTACTGCCAACGTCGTCGAGTGAAGCAGCATCACGAATACGGATGGTAGCACGCTCACCTGGGCGAGCTTCACCGCCGCTTACGCCTACACCTGCCATCATACCCTTCAGCGAAGCACCGAGGTCGCCTGTGGCAAGGTCTTGTATTTCATCCATCTTTACGGTAGATACAGAACCTGTGAGGTGTGCTTTCTTCTGAACGCCATAACCTACAACAACGAGTTCTTCCAAGTCGTTGCTTGATGGCTTCATCTGAATCTTACCGCCAGGCTTTACTGTCTGAGTGTCGTAACCTATATATGATATAGTTAGTTTTGCATTATTTGGTGCATCGATAGTATATTTACCATTGATGTCGGTGATTACACCGGTTTTTGCACCAACAACCTTGACAGTCGCACCGATGATTGGCTCGCCAAGTTCATCGACGACTGTTCCCGTAACTTTGTTCTGCGCCAGCATATTCATTGAGAAGCAGACCAAGGCTATGATTGATAATATTATTTTCTTCATATTATTTTTTTGTTTTTTTAATCTTCAAGTCTCCCCTTCGGGGGGAGATTTAGAGGGGGCTTCTATTCAAACCACCTTGGGTCGCCATATTGTTTACCGCCTGCTATCTCTGATGTCGGTCTGTAGTTCAGACCGCAGTTTGGCTGAGTCAGGTCGAGTTCCTTTATAGTTGCATCAACGAATGCTGGGTCTTCCTCGGTAGCAAACTTTGTCAAGTCGGTATTATCTACCTTATTGGTTATGCCCCAGATTGTGTTGTCGTTCACTGCAAAGTCAGCTGTGTTGTTCTGCACGAACTTCTGTATTCTCCAAGTGTCATAGAAGATGTTCTTCTTCATTGAAATTGTCATCTGACCGGCATTGTTAGGAATCATGTTAGCAAAGTTTCCTGCTGTTGTGGTCTGGATTAACGTACAGTTCTGGAATGAGAAGTTACACTTTTCGCCTGTACCATAAATCTTCTGAGGCAGTGATGAACCACTGTGAGCAAAGCGCATAAAGTAGCCTTCGCTCTTTTCTGTGTTGATGAAAGTTGTGTTCTTGAACGTGAAGTCCTTGATACCTTCAGCACTTGCCGTAGAACGCCACATGTTGATGAGGCTGTTCGACTTACCTTCAGGGTTACACTGCTGTATGATACAGTCTGTGATGCGGAAGTCCTTGATGCTCCATACTGCACCGGCATCACCGCCATAAAGCAGACCGTTGGCAAGGTTCTTAACGAAACACTCCTGGAACATCATCGTACGCATGATGACGTAGCAGTTCTGGTTTGCACCAAGATCCTTGAAGCCGAGTGCCTCTGTCGAGAATGCCTCGTCGGCAACATCGCTTGTCACGAGCAGACCCTTTGACTTCATGTTTGTGCAGTCGAAGTTAATCCACTTAATCTTGATACCAGCCTGAGTCACGATGCGACCCTTCTCGCCTACGTTGACGATAGGGCGTGTTGCCTTTGAACCACGGAAGGTTACAGGGAAAATGTCGAAGCCTACAGAGTCGTTCAACTCGTAGGTTGCAGCGTTTTCAAGCTCGAATGCAAGTTCGTAGTTGGCTGGATCCTTGTCGTATTCAGCCTTCAGCGTCTCGTAGTTAGTGTTAATGTAGTTGTTGATGAAGCTTGCAATCTCCTCACCAGTAGGCACTGTGATAGCGGCGAGCATGGTTGAGTAAGCAAAGAGTGTAGGCTCAGCAGCATCGGTGTTGTTGAGTTGCTTGTCGCCAAGAGTCTTAATTTTGACCTCATACTTCGTGTCTTCTTTCTTTTCGAAAATGATACGAGTGCCGTCGATTTCAATCGGACCTACGCCTTCCTGTGCCTTACCCTTGACGTTGATAGAGACAGGATTAGCAGGGTCGTCAACAATGTTTACTTCGCACAAGTACCTTGATGCACCTGGTACTTCTGCCCACTCTAAGACACAGCTTTCTGTGCCGTCGGCATTTGTCTGCGACGTGACTACGAATGTCTCAGCGGCTGGTGATGGCAACTGTGAGTTGGTCACCAAGCGTTCAAAACCTTCCTCATCTACGCCCTTTGCACAAGAGAGCAAAACAAACACCAATGCAAAGGTCATAAACTTTGCATAGAAATGAAATGTTTTTACCATAGATTTTGTGTTTAATTAAACTTTTAGTTTTCGATTAGAGTATAATTTGTGCAAAGATAGTGCAAGTTGAGCGAAATACAAAGAAAAAAGACAAAAAAGTTGCGATTTACACGCTTTTATAGTCTCTTTGGACTACTTGTCAACTATTTTAGCCCTTCACACCTTAGGTGTTACCCGCGAAACACCTAAGGTGTGAACTATGGTGACACCTGAGGTGTGACTCGAGAAACACCTAAGGTGTGGAGGCCTCAAA
>JAUNQM010000323.1 GCA_030536165.1 Prevotellaceae bacterium
CCTAGAATATTCTATATTCTAGGCCCAAATTGTTTTTATCCTTCAGGACCAACAGCACAATGAACCCAACATCCTGCGAAGCATGGAACACCACTTGCAGGGAGATAATTTTTTTCTGTTACTTCGTAAGTAATTTCCATTTTTGTAACTGCTCAGGACTCCTAAAAAAATTATTTTATTGCGAAAACGCAGTCCCGAGAGTGCGCAAAAAACTGACCATAAAGGCGTTAAAACGCCTATAATGCTCTTTGAAAAATTTTTACGAGAGGTGACTCGTCTCACAACAACACCCCTCAGAAAGGCCGCTAGAACGCCATATAAAGGCATATAACAAATTGACAATCAACAAATTAGTTTTGCATATGTCGTTTGTATTGACTACCTTTGTGACATGATAGATGTACAGAAAAGACTCGTCCAATCGGTTCGCAAAGACGTTGCTTCCATGACAAGAATAAGGCGCAAACTCCTCAAGGAAATGGGCTTTAAAAATGATTTGGAAATGACGGATTTGACACTGGCGCTTAAGGACACAAAACAAAAAGTTCTGATGTTAGAGCGGCAGATTGAAGACTGTCATAAGGAGATTGAGTCGAAGGACCGGATTATTGCAGAAAAGAATGAATACATCCGGAAACTTACTGAGGAGAAAACGATTTCCGCATCCGCGAGTTCTGCGCCTGTCAAGACCAGCAACAACAGCAGTGTTCCTCCATCTCGCAACCCAATCGGCATAAAACACACTAAAAGTCTCCGTGAAAAAAGCGGACGCAAGACAGGGGGACAGAAAGGACATGAAGGCCATACATTGAAAGCTGAAGACCTTCCTCCTGTCAGTGAGACTGTAAAATGGGTTCCACCGTCAACATGTCCAAAATGCGGATTTCCAATAGACACAGAACATCTGGAGGATGGTAAGGTGAGGTACGTGGTTGACATACCAACTTCTGTTCTTTTAAATGTCACCAAACACATCTCAATGGTAGGCAAATGTGCGGACGGGCATAAAATCGAAGGTTTATTCCCCGAGGGTATCAATGCCTATATTTCATATGGGGAAAATATAACAGCATTGGTCGCGTATTTGAACACTTATTGTAATGTGCCATTTAAGAAACTGTCCTCGATAATTGAAATGATATTTGGCATTCGTATTTCAGACGGAACGGTATCGAACATGCTTGACAAGATGAGGAAACTGGGAAAGAAACCATATGACATGATACGGGATGCTGTCGCCAAAAGCGAAGTTGTCGGAGCAGATGAAACAGGAATCAACATCAATGGCAAAAATCAGTGGATATGGACTTTTCAGTCTGAAGTTGCAACCCTCCTTGTATGCGAAGAGTCACGCGGCAGAGTTGTGATAAAAAAGTATTTCACCGATGCTGAACTTAAGGAAATGATTCTGGAAAGTGACCGTTGGAGATCATACTTTACAATAAACATAAAGGGGCACCAGTTGTGTCTGGCACATATCCTTCGCAACCTTATATACTGTTCTGAAGTATATACGCAACAGAAATGGAGTACTGATATGTTGGAGCTATTGCGTGATGCGATACATCAGAAAAATGTATCTCCAGGCAATATGCTTTCACCTGAAGATTGTGCCAAATACCGCAAGCGCCTAGATGAACTGTTGGACACGGACATCGGCATAGATCTTCCGAAAAAGAACGAACTGACACCATTGAAGGAATCGTTGGGAAAATACCGAGAACACATCTTCACTTGCCTTTCAAATTCAAAAGTGCATACAACAAACAATAACAGCGAAAAATCTTTACGGCCTGCAAAGACCAAACAGAAGGTCAGTGGCTGTTTCCGCACTAAGAAAGGCGGGGAGAATTATGTCACAATAGCCTCCGTTTTGCAGACCGCTATCAAGAATGGCCAAAATCCTCTTGGCGCATTGAAAGCGGTTGCTCACCTCGCGTACGAATAAATCAAAAGCAAAATCAAAGATAAATTTCAGGACATCGTATATGGTGTCCTATGGTGATTATTATTTAGGTTTAGGACTCTTTGATGAAGGGGTCCTGAATAGTTACGAAATAATTAATAATCATGAAAAAACAATTGTTATGCTTTCTTGCAGGTGCAGCTCTTCTTATGACAGGCTGTACGAAGGATGAGACAGTGCAGAGCGCTGATTATGGCACTGCCTCCGTCAAGTTTACTGCGACCGTATCCAACAATAATCAGGAATCAAAAGCCACTTACGATCAGGATGGCAATGGCATCTACGTCACACGTTGCATAATGGAAATATATTTCCAGGATGAACTGTACAAACGTTACATAGACCCTGTGTCAGGGACTCCCGGTGTTGCAACATTCGCGAACGTTCCGGTTGTGGCAGGAAAGGAATACAAAATTCTCTTCTGGGCAGACTGCGGTGGAGAAGGCCTTTC
>JAUNQM010000067.1 GCA_030536165.1 Prevotellaceae bacterium
AACAAAAAAACCCGCCTTGTGGGCGGGTTTCTTGGTATTTGGAGTAACGATTGTTTACTCTGCCTTTGCTTCTTCAGCAGCTGGAGTTTCTTCAACTACAGGAGCCTCTTCAGCAACTGGTGCTTCTGCTACAGGAGCTTCAGCCTGCTTCTTTGCACCACCACGACGAGTACGCTTAGCCTTGACTGTCTTAGTCTTTGCCATGTTCTCATCATAGTCAACAAGCTCGATGAATGCCATGTCAGCAGCGTCGCCCTGACGTGTGCCGAGCTTAATGATACGTGTATATCCACCTGGACGGTCAGCTATCTTAACAGAAATCTCCTTGAAGAGTTCTGTGACAGCATTCTTATCCTGCAGGTAACCGAATACGACACGGCGAGAGTGAGTAGTGTCCTCTTTAGCGCGTGTAAGGATTGGCTCAACATAGACTCTAAGAGCTTTAGCCTTTGCAAGTGTGGTTGTGATTCTCTTATGACGAATGAGAGAAATAGCCATGTTTGCAAGCATTGCATTACGGTGAGCTGCTTTTCTGCCTAAGTGGTTGAATTTCTTATTGTGTCTCATTTTCTTAATTATTCTTTATCCAATTTATACTTAGAAATGTCGGTACCAAACGACAAATTCAAACTCTCTAATAAATCATCAAGTTCAGTGAGTGATTTCTTTCCAAAATTGCGGAACTTGAGAAGGTCGTTCTTATTGTACTGAACGAGTTCTCCGAGCGTATCAACGTCAGCTGCCTTGAGGCAGTTGAGTGCACGTACTGAGAGGTTCATGTCAACAAGACGAGTCTTCAGAAGCTGACGCATGTGCAAGATTTCCTCATCGAAGTCTTCACCTCCATCAACAGTAGTATCTTCAAAGTCGATTTTCTCGTCAGAGAAGAGTACGAAGTGATGGATAAGAATCTTTGCAGCTTCCTGCAGTGCATTCTTAGGTGAAATGCTTCCGTCTGTATCTACCTCAATTGTCAGGCGGTCGTAATCGGTTTTCTGTTCAACACGATACTGATCGACTGCGTAACGGACGTTACGGATAGGAGTATAGATAGAGTCGATAGGAAGTACATTTACATCTGTACAGAATTCTCGGTTTTCATCTGCGATAACGAAGCCACGACCTTTATTGATTGTGAGTGTTATCTGCATTGATGCTTTTGGATCCAAATGGCAAATCACTAAATCAGGGTTTAACACTTCAAATCCAGTCAGATACTTGCTGATATCACCAGCCTTGAACTCAGTGCAGTTCTCAACTTCGATATTAACTTTCTCATTATCGAATTCATCTACAATTTTCTTGAATCTCACTTGTTTGAGATTCAGGATAATGTTGGTTACATCTTCCTTCACACCTGGAACTGAGGAGAACTCATGTTCTACGCCAGCAATACGTACGGTATTGATAGCATAGCCTTCCAGCGATGAAAGCAAGATGCGGCGCAAGGCATTACCGATGGTAATACCAAAGCCAGGTTCAAGTGGACGGAATTCAAACTTTCCGTACTTGTCGTTGGCTTCCACCATTATCACTTTATCGGGTTTCTGAAATGCTAATATTGCCATTATAATAATGATTTATTTAGAGTACAACTCAACGATTAATTGTTCCTTAATATTTTCAGGGATATCAGCGCGTTCTGGTCTGTGCAGAAGTTTGCCACTCTTTGTATTTTCATCCCACTCCAACCAAGGATACTTGCTGTGGTTGAAACCTGCAAGGCATGCTTCGATGACTTCAAGAGACTTAGCCTTCTCTCTTACGCCAACAATCTGGCCTGGCTTAACAGCATAAGAAGGGATGTTTACTACTGAACCATCGACAACGATGTGCTTGTGGCTTACTAACTGACGAGCAGCTGCACGCGTTGGAGCAATACCCAAACGGAAAACAATATTGTCGAGACGGCTCTCAAGGCTCTGGAGAAGAACTTCACCCGTAATGCCGCTCTGGCGTGCTGCTGCATCGAACAGATTACGGAACTGGCGCTCGAGAACACCGTAAATGTACTTAGCCTTTTGCTTCTCTGCCAACATGCTACCATACTCAGTCATTTTTCTACGACGGTTGTTACCATGCTGTCCAGGAGGGAAGTTCCTCTTGGACAAAACTTTATCAGCACCAAAGATTGGTTCACCAAATCTGCGTGCGATTTTCGATTTCGGTCCTATATATCTAGCCATATTATAAAAAATTTAATCAATTAAACTCTTCTTCTCTTAGGAGGACGGCATCCATTGTGTGGTAATGGAGTTACGTCGATAATCTCTGTTACTTCAATTCCTGCTCCGTGAATGGCGCGGATTGCACTTTCACGACCGTTACCTGGACCCTTAACGTAAGCCTTAACCTTACGGAGACCAAGGTCGAATGCTATCTTTGCGCAATCCTCAGCAGCCATCTGTGCTGCATACGGAGTGTTTTTCTTAGAACCACGGAATCCCATCTTACCTGCAGAAGACCAAGAGATAATCTGACCTTCGCTATTTGCCAATGAAACGATTACATTGTTGAATGAGCTGTGAACATGAAGCTGTCCGAAGGCATCAACCTTAACGTTTCTTTTCTTTGTTGTTGCTTGTCTTTTTGCCATAATCTTAATCCTTTCAAAAAATTAATTACTTAGTGGCCTTCTTCTTATTAGCAACAGTCTTCTTTCTACCCTTACGTGTACGAGCGTTATTCTTTGTGCTCTGGCCACGAACAGGAAGACCGTTACGATGACGTACTCCACGATAGCAACCAATATCCATCAGTCGCTTGATATTCATCTGGATCTCACTGCGGAGATCACCTTCTACCTTGAATTCAGCGCCGATAATTTCACGGATCTTAGCTGCCTGGTCGTCTGTCCACTCGTTGACCTTCAGGTCGCGGCTGACACCGGCTTTATCCAATATCTTTGCTGAACTACTACGACCTATACCAAAGATGTAGGTCAATGCGATTTCGCCACGCTTATTCTGGGGCAAATCTACTCCAACAATTCTTATTGCCATTTTTTATTACTTGAATTAGATATTCTCAATTGTTTTGTTTCAATTGTAATTTTTTTAACCCTGACGTGTCTTGAACTTAGGGTTCTTCTTATTGATAAGGTACAAACGTCCCTTTCTGCGAACTAACTTGCATTCAGGTGTACGTTGCTTAACTGATGCTCTTGTCTTCATATCTTCTTTGTATCTCTATTATTTATATCTGAATACAATTCTGCCTTTGGTAAGGTCATAGGGGCTCATTTCCACCTTGACCTTATCGCCGGGCAATATTTTTATATAGTGCATTCTCATCTTGCCAGAGATGTGTGCTGTTATCTCATGGCCGTTCTCCAATTCAACGCGGAACATGGCATTTGACAATGCCTCAACAATTGTTCCGTCTTGCTCTATTGCACTTTGTTTAGCCATATCTTAATATGCTGAAACACCACCTGAACGTCCGCGGATTCTGCCAGAGTTAAGGAGACCGTCGTAATGACGCATCAACAGGTGACTCTCAATCTGCTGGAGAGTATCGAGTACTACACCAACGAGAATCAGAAGTGATGTACCTCCGTAGAACTGTGCAAAGCTCTGCTGGATGTTGAATAAACGTGCGATAGCTGGCATGATTGCAATGAAAGCAATGAAGAGAGAGCCTGGGAATGTGATACGTGACATTACAGTATCAATAAAGTCGGCAGTGTTCTTGCCTGGCTTTATTCCAGGGATGAATCCATTGTTGCGTTTCATATCCTCTGCCATCTGAGTTGGATTCAGTGTGATAGCTGTGTAGAAATACGTAAAGGCAATGATAAGAGCTGCGAATACGATGTTATACAACAAACTATTTGGATCCATCAGGTTGCGCATCCATGATGACATGCTTTCAGGCGAACTGTAGTTTACCAATGAAAGTGGGATGAACATCAAAGCCTGTGCGAAGATGATAGGCATTACGTTTGCAGCAAAGAGCTTCAATGGGATGTACTGGCGTGCACCACCATACTGCTGGTTGCCAACGAGACGCTTTGCATACTGTACAGGCACCTTGCGTACACCCTGAACGAGGATGATAGCTGCACAAATAACTGCGAGAAGAATCAAGATCTCAACAAGGAACATGATAAGACCACCGCTTGTGATTGCATTGAATCGAGAAGTGATTTCCTGATAGAATGCCTGTGGCAAACGAGCGATGATACCAATCATGATTATTATTGAAATACCATTACCTATACCTTTATCCGTAATACGTTCACCTAACCAAAGGATAAACATACTGCCTGCAGAAAGGATGATTGTTGCTGGGAACATGAATGTAGTCCAGTCTAATCCTGATGCAAGAGCTGCACCTGACTGCATGCGAAGGTTGATGAGGTAACCTGGAGCCTGGAACAACAAGATTGCTACAGTCAGGTAACGAGTTATCTGACTAATCTTGCGACGTCCGCTCTCGCCCTCACGCTGCATCTTCTGGAAATAAGGCACTGCTACTGCGAGCAACTGCACAATGATTGAAGCAGAGATATATGGCATGATTCCCAGAGCAAAGATTGATGCATTAGAGAAAGCACCGCCAGAGAACATGTCCAACAACGACATCAAGCCACCACTTGTCTGAGAATGGAGTTGCTCCAACATCGCAGGATTAACACCTGGGAGTACTACAAAAGAACCGAAGCGGTATATCGCAACGAAGAGAAGAGTAATGAGAAGACGACTTCTGAGGTCTTCAATCTTCCAAATGTTCTTAAGTGTCGTTATTAATTTTTTCATTATCTCTTACTTAAATGATTGTTACACTTCCACCTGCTGCTGTAATAGCTTCTTCTGCCTTCTTTGAGAATGCGTTTGCCTCAACAGCAACCTTAGCCTTGATTTCACCGTTACCGAGAACCTTAACTAAAGAATTAGCATTTACATATCCAGCTGCGATGAGATCAGCAATTGTTATCTTTTCGAGGTTCTTTGCTTCAGCGAGCTTCTGCAGAGTAGAAAGATTAACAGGAATATATTCCTTGTGGTTGATATTCTTGAATCCACTCTTTGGAAGACGACGCTGCAATGGCATCTGACCACCTTCGAATCCGATTTTTCTCTTGTAACCAGAACGTGACTTTGCACCCTTATGTCCGCGAGTTGAAGTACCGCCTAAACCAGAACCTGTACCACGACCAATACGACGGCGATAATGAGTAGAGCCCTCTGCTGGAGTTAAATTATTCAGTTTCATATTATTTCTGTTTTAATGTGTTACGATAATTACTTCACAATCTGAACGAGGTGGCGTACCTTGCGAACCATGCCCTGATAAGAAGCATTATCTTCTACTTCTACTACCTGACGGATTTTATGCAGACCTAAAGCATCGAGAGTACGCTTCTGATCCTTTGGAGCTCCGATACGGCTCTTAATCTGTTGTACTTTAATTGTTGCCATTCTAAAGTCTCCTATCCTTTAAATACTTTTTCAACTGAAATTCCACGAGTCTGAGCAACTGTATATGCGTCGCGCATTTGGCTGAGCGCAAGGATTGTTGCCTTTACGAGGTTGTGAGGGTTTGAAGAACCTTTTGACTTAGCCAAAATGTCTGTGATACCTACACTTTCGAGAACTGCACGCATTGCACCACCGGCAACAACACCGGTACCTTCAGGTGCTGGCTTGAGGAAAACCTCTGCTCCACCGAAGTGTGCCAACTGCTCGTGAGGAACTGTACCCTTGAGTACAGGAACCTTGAAGAGATTCTTCTTTGCAGACTCAACGCCCTTGGCAATAGCTGCTGTTACTTCACCAGCCTTACCCAAGCCATAACCGATGACACCCTTACCGTCACCAACAACTACGATAGCTGCAAATGTGAAAGTACGGCCACCCTTTGTTACCTTAGTAACACGGTTGATAGCTACCAATCTGTCTTTTAATTCGACATCACTGCTAATCTTAACTTTATTTATTGCCATAACGATTAAAATTTAAGTCCACCATTACGAGCAGCATCAGCAACTGCCTTTACTCTACCATGATAAAGGTAACCGTTGCGGTCGAAAACAACTTCGCTGATACCAGCCTCAAGTGCCTTCTTTGCTACGAGTTCACCTACCTTACCAGCCTGCTCAATCTTTGGCATTGTTTCCATGCCAAGAGAAGATGCAGAGCAAAGTGTCTGACCTGTCAAGTCATTGATGAGTTGAACATATATCTGTTTGTTACTTCTGAATACGCTCATACGAGGACGCTCAGCAGTTCCGTTCACCTTCTTGCGAATTCTGAATTTAATCTTTATTCGTCTTTCCTGTTTCTTAGTTGTCATAACTTTCTAAATTTTAATAGTTAGTTAATTGATTACTTAGCTGCAGCAGTCTTACCAGACTTTCTACGAATCTGTTCACCCTTAAACAAGATACCCTTGCCCTTGTAAGGCTCTGGCATACGGAAAGAACGAATCTTTGCGCAAACGAGACCGAGAAGTTCCTTGTCGCATGATTCGAGTAAAATCTTAGGATTCTGGTTTCTTTCAGACTTGGTTTCTACCTTCATCTCCTTAGGCAACTGCATAAAGATAGGGTGAGTATATCCAAGTGAGAATTCAAGAAGATTGCCTTCGTTGGATACACGGTAACCAACACCGACAAGTTCGAGTTCCTTCTGGAAGCCCTGGCTTACACCTACTATCATGTTGTTTACGAGTGCACGATAGAGTCCGTGATAAGCATGCTGCTGCTTCTTATCAACCACTGTCTGCTCCTCATCTAATTCAAACTTTACAGTTCCGTCTTCAACCTTCATAATGATTGAAGGATTGATTGGCTGAGAAAGTTCACCCTTAGGGCCTTTAACTGTAACAACACCGTCCTGCTGTGCAACTGTTACACCTGCAGGGATACTAATTGGTAATTTTCCTATTCTTGACATACTGAAACCCTCCAATTAATATATGTAGCAAAGAACTTCTCCACCGATCTTCAGTTCAGAAGCTTCCTTGTCAGTCATGACACCTTTGGATGTAGATAAGATTGCAATACCTAATCCGTTAATTACTCTCGGCATATCCTTGTAGCCTGTGTATGTACGCAAGCCTGGACGTGATACGCGCTTCAGACACTTGATAGCGTTGCTCTTACCATCGCTACCATACTTCAAGGCAACCTTAATGGTGCCCTGAGGGCCATCTTCAACAAACTGATAGTTCAAGATGTAACCTTTCTCGAAGAGAATCTTAGTGATTTCTTTCTTCAAGTTTGAGGCAGGAACTTCAACAACACGGTGCTTAGCCTGTATTGCGTTTCTTAACCTCGTTAAATAATCTGCTATTGGATCTGTCATAATATAAATGATTTAATTAATCGGGACTGCCCCGACAATATTAATACTCTTATTTACCAGCTTGCCTTCTTAACACCAGGAATCAAACCTGCAGAAGCCATTTCGCGGAACTGAATACGAGAAATACCAAACTGGCGGATATAACCCTTTGGACGTCCTGTAATCTTGCAACGGTTGTGCAAACGAATAGGATTAGCATTCTTTGGAATGCTCTGGAGCTTACGAGCTGCCTCGTAAGCTTCAACAGGGTCATTGCTCTTATTGACAATTTCTTTTAAAGCAGCACGCTTTTCAGCGTATCGAGCCACTAAATGAGCACGCTTAACTTCGCGAGCTATCATTGATTCTTTTGCCATTCTACTTAATCGTTTTTAGCGTTCTTAAATGGAAGACCGAAAGCCTTGAGAAGAGCGTAACCTTCTTCATCAGTCTGTGCAGAAGTAACGAATGTAATATTCATACCCTGGATACGGTCAATCTGATCAAGGTTAATTTCAGGGAAGATAATCTGCTCCTGAATACCTAATGTGTAGTTTCCACGACCATCAAACTTGCTTTCAATACCCTTGAAGTCACGGATACGTGGCAAAGCGATACGAACGAGCTTCTCAAGGAATTCATACATACGCTCATGACGCAATGTTACCATAACGCCGATTGGCATCTTTTTACGAAGTTTGAAGTTTGCGATATCCTTACGAGAATAAGTCGTAACTGCCTTCTGACCTGTAATAGTTGTGATTTCGTTGATAGCAACATCGATAATCTTCTTATCCTGA
This sequence comes from Prevotellaceae bacterium, assembly GCA_030536165.1. GTDB lineage: Bacteria > Bacteroidota > Bacteroidia > Bacteroidales > Bacteroidaceae > Prevotella. Next base: position 8,090 of record JAUNQM010000067.1, read on the forward strand.
GTTGCATCACCCAGACCCTGGTTTACGACAATCTTCTTCAAAACAGGAACTTGCATAGGAGTCTTATAATTGAACTGCTTCATCAAAGCTGGCGCAATCTTCTCCTTGTATTCGTTTCTTAATTGTGCTGTATTCATATTACTTTATCTCCTCTCCTGATTTTTTAGAATAACGTACTGTTTTACCCTCAGCGTCTTTTCTTCTTCCAATACGAGTAGGCTTGCCGCTCTTTGGATCGATTAAGCTCAGATTCGAGATATGAATAGGAGCTTCCTGCTTGATGATTCCACCCTGAGGATGCTTTGCGCTTGGCTTTGTGCTCTTAGATACGATGTTCACGCCTTCAACGAGAGCGCGCTGTTCCTTTACAAGAACCTTGAGCACCTTGCCAGTCTTGTTCTTATCATTGCCTGAAAGAACATACACTGTGTCATTTTTCTTAATATGTAACTTACTCATTTCTTTACTTAGATTTTTGATTAAAGAACCTCTGGTGCTAAAGAAACGACTTTCATATTCACAGCACGCAACTCACGAGCTACTGGGCCGAAGATACGGCTACCACGAAGTTCGCCAGTGTTGCTAAGAAGGACACATGCATTGTCATCAAAGCGGATATAAGATCCATCAGCACGACGAATTTCCTTCTTTGTACGTACTATCAAAGCCTTTGATACTGCACCTTTTTTCAATTCACTTGACGGAATGACATTCTTCACTGAAACAACGATGATGTCACCCACGCTTGCATAACGGCGGCGAGTACCTCCGAGAACTCGGATGCACAGAGCTTCACGTGCGCCACTGTTATCGCATACTGTAAGTCTTGATTCTGCCTGTATCATAATTACTTAGCTTTTTCGATTATTTGAACTAATCTCCATCTCTTTGTCTTTGACAAAGGTCGAGTTTCCATAATGAGCACTGTATCACCGATGTTGCACTCATTGTTCTCATCATGAGCATGGTATTTCTTTGTCTTCTGGACAAACTTACCATAAATAGGGTGTTTCTCCTTAAACTTAGATGCAATAACAATGGTTTTATCCATCTTGTTGCTGATAACGACACCCTGTCTTGTCTTTCTTAAATTTCTAGTTTCCATATGGACCATTGTTATTTATTAAGTTCTCTTTGACGGAGTTCTGTCTTCATACGAGCGATATCACGACGCGCTGCCTTAATTTGAGATGGATTCTCTAAAGGTGTGATAGCATGATTCATCTTCATCTGATTATACTTATCTACATCCGTTTTGATTCTCTCGACCAAATCAACGGTCTGGAGTTCTTTAATTTCTGCTTTCTTCATAATTAATTAAGCGTTTTTATCGTAATCACGTCTTACAACAAACTTAGTCTTGACAGGTAATTTCTGAGCTGCAAGGCGGAGAGCCTCTTTAGCAACATCAAAAGGAACACCTTCTACTTCAAAGAGGATACGTCCTGGAGTTACAGGAGCAACCCAACCCATTGGATCTCCCTTACCTTTACCCATACGTACGTCAGCTGGCTTACGAGTGATAGGTTTATCAGGGAATATTCTAATCCAAACCTGTCCTTCACGATTCATGTAGCGGTTTACAGCAACACGTGCAGCTTCCAACTGGCGTGAGTCAAGCCACTTTGCTTCAAGAGTCTTGATGCCAAATGAGCCGAATGCCAATGTTGTACCCCTGTGAGCGTTACCTTTATTTCCGCGACCATCTTGCGGTC
>JAUNQM010000324.1 GCA_030536165.1 Prevotellaceae bacterium
CCAACCCTGGCTCATATATCGAGAGCAACTTGATAGGATTCTACAACATTCTCGAAGCGTGCCGAAACAACATGGTGGAGCACTTGGTTTATGCTTCATCTTCGTCTGTATATGGAAGTAACAAGAAGGTACCTTATTCTACAGATGATAAGGTGGATAATCCTGTCTCGCTCTATGCAGCCACCAAGAAGAGCAACGAGCTTATGGCACATGCCTACAGTGAACTCTACAATATCCCATCCACAGGCCTCCGCTTCTTTACTGTCTATGGTCCTGCCGGTCGTCCTGATATGGCATACTTTGGCTTCACCAACAAACTCCGTGAAGGCAAAAATATCCAGATTTTCAATTATGGCAATTGTAAGCGTGACTTCACTTATGTGGATGACATCGTGGAGGGTGTAGTTCGTGTGATGCAACATGCTCCTGAGAAGATGAACGGTGAAGATGGCCTGCCAGTACCTCCATACAAGGTATATAACATTGGCAATTCTGCACCAGAGAACTTGCTCGACTTCGTAACGATCCTTCAGGAGGAACTCATAGCTGCCAAGGTGCTGCCTTCAGATTATGACTTTGAGGCACATAAGGAACTCGTACCAATGCAGGCAGGTGATGTCCCTGTAACCTTTGCAGATACGACACCACTTGAAGAGGACTTTGGCTTCCGTCCAAGTACCCCTCTTCGTGATGGTCTTCGTGCATTTGCACAATGGTACGCAAAGTATTATGGTACATGTGAGTAAATAATGGAAATCCACCTGCACAAGTGGTACGCAAGTATTCCGTGCGATACGGACAGGTGGAACAAAAAAAACGACACGTGACTTATGATTAAGCGAATTGAACTAAAGAAATTCAAGAATTTTGAGGATGCTACTATTAATCTATATCCATCGAAATTGACATTATTGGTTGGCGGAAACAACTCTGGAAAGTCAACATTACTCCATGCATTAGCTACCTGGGAATTTGCTAAAACTGTATTGATACATGAGAAAGATCCCAAAGCGTTACTATCTACATCGCATAATGATGGCCTTGGTATTTCTATCGATGATTTTACACCATTAAATATCCCTTCATTCAGATATTTATGGTATAATCTTAAAATAACAAACAACTATTCGTTGACGATTAAATGTGTATGGGATAATGCTGGTGTAGAAAGGTATCTTGAAATTGGTTTCTCTTTAGTTCAAGAGCGTTTGTTTATCAAAAAGATGTCGTCAAACTTGGTTGATGGGGACAAAATACCAAAAGTTGCATATTTACCAACATTTGCTGGAATATCAAGTAAAGAACAGTGGTATAGTCCAGCCGTTAGGAATAAGTTAATTGGACAAGGTCTTGCTGGTGCTGTCATGAGAAATCAAATTATGGATATGTACTTGATAAACCAGAAAGAAAGAGTTAGACTAAAGGGAGCAGCACGAAAGATACCTGCAGCTGATTTACTTCGTCTTAGAAAAACCGATCCTTATGAAATACTCAATAACGTTCTTGCGTCTGTTTTCAAATGCCAACTATATCCAAAAGCTTTCAATCCAGATTTTCATACACATGTAGGGATAGAACTTAATAAAGGAAAACTAGAAGGTAACTATTCTTTTAAGGTTGATAAAACTATCAGCAGAAGAGACATTATGGTTGAAGGCAGTGGTTTCCTTCAGTGGCTTAGCGTCTATACATTCGCTCTATCACCCGATATAGATGTCCTTTTGCTTGATGAGCCGGATGCACACCTACATAATTCTTTGCAAGAAACTCTCATTGCCAAACTACTTGAAATATCAGACAGTAATAATAAACAAGTCCTAGTAGCTACACATTCTGTTGAAGTAATCAAGCAGTTTGATTACGAAAGAATACTCTATATGGATAATCCGCATTTTGATTATCTATCAAATAACGACAGCAAACAAAAAGTGCTGAACGGAATCGGTATCGCTATTTCTCCAAAGTTTGATCTTCTCTCTAAATATAAGAAGGTAATATTTGTTGAGAACGAAAGTGATGTCAATTTCTTGAAAATATGGGCCAATACTCTAGGCTTAGTATGGCCGAACGATAATGTAATATGGAACCGAGCTGATAAAATGAAAGAACGAAAAGTCGTTTTTCATTATCTTAAAAATGCTATAACAGGAATTAAAGCTATCAGTATTTCCGATAGAGATGATGATGATTATAGAAAAGTTCGTAAATCATTAAAACATAATGACCATGGCGACTATTCGGATGCCCAGGGTGAGTTGAGAATAAGGGTTTGGAGAAGAAGAGAGATCGAGTCGTATTTATTCTCTCCTACTGCGATGGCAAGAATCTACGAGAGAGCAAATGGAGTTTCGTATGTTGATGCTCTAAATAGAGTAAATACCGAATTGGCAGCTTACAGTATTATTCCCGTTGCTGA
>JAUNQM010000325.1 GCA_030536165.1 Prevotellaceae bacterium
ACTTAATAACTAAATCCTCATTCCACACACTAATAAACAGTAGCTTCCTTGATTACGTTCAGTCGTTCAATCTTCGGATCCTCAGGACCTGTCATTGAGCAGCCCTTTTCCTTTGCGTATGTGATATAGTCTATTACTTCCTGTGTTATTCTCTCTCCTGGTGCAAGTATAGGTATGCCTGGAGGGTAACTCATCACAAACTCAGTGCAGATGCGTCCTTCTGTCTCTTGTATTGGAATCATCTCCTCCTTTGGAGCATAGAATGCTTCCTGTGGAGTCATCACAACAGATGGGTTTATATATTCGTGGTCAAACATTCCGCTACGGTCACGCTTATATCTTCTGCGTATGTCATACAGCGCACTCACCAGTCGTTCAATCTCTCTCATTCGGTCACCGATTGAAATATACGCGAGTGTGTTGCCGATATCGCCTAACTCCATCTGGATATCGTATTCATCCCTCAACAAGTCATACACTTCAATTCCTGCCAGACCGACATCGAGTGTGAACACCGTCAGTTTTGTCTTATCGAAATCATAGATGGAATCTCCGTTTATGAGCTCAGAACCGTATGCATAGAAATCACCAATCTTATTTATTTCCGTCCTTGCATACTCTGCCATGTTAACCACTTCCTTAAACGCTTCCTTTCCTCGCAATGCAAGATTGCGGCGCGAAATGTCTAACGAAGCCAACAGCAGATATGATGCACTGGTTGTCTGGGTAAGGTTAATAACCTGACGCACATAACCAGGTCCTACGGTCGAGTTGGTCAGCAGGATACTACTCTGAGTAAGACTTCCTCCCGACTTATGCATCGAAACGCACGCCATATCGGCACCTGCTTCCATTGCCGACATAGGTAGGTCTTCGCCAAAATAGAAATGAGTGCCATGCGCTTCATCAACAAGCACCATCATTCCATGTGCGTGTGCAAGTTCAACAATCCTCTTGAGATTAGAGCATACACCGTAATAAGTTGGATTATTCACAAGTATTGCAACAGCATCTGGGTTCTCCTCAATGGCCTTCTCAACTTGTGCAATCTTCATACCAAGTGCGATACCCAAACGTTTATCTACGTCTGGGTTAACGTATATCGGCGTAGCACCATTGATAACCAAAGCATTGATTACGCTTCGGTGTACGTTTCTTGGAAGAATGATTTTCTCGCCCTTCTTCGAAGCCGTGAGCACCATTGTCTGTACCGCTGAAGTTGTTCCACCAACCATCAGGAATGCATGTGCCGCATTAAACGCCTCTGCTGCCAAATCCTCTGCTTCCCTTATCACAGATATCGGATGACAGAGATTGTCCAAAGGTTTCATGGAATTAACATCCAGTTCTACACACTGCTTTCCCAGTAGTTTCACCAACTCAGGGTTTCCACGACCATGTTTGTGCCCTGGAACGTCAAAAGGAACTACGCGATTCCGTCTGAACTCAATAAGCGCCTCGTATATTGGCGCAAAGGATTGATTTCTCAAATTCTACTTCTTTTTTGTGTATTATTTATTATTGAGTGCAAAGATACGAATAAGCAAGCGAAAAACAAAATTTATAAAAGCAAAAAAGTTCACCAACTATTTGTTTATCGACAAAATTCGTCGCAGCATTGCTTATACGCAGCCACTGGGTCGTCGGCTTTGGTGATAGGTCTGCCGACAACGATGAAATCAGAACCAATCTCGCGTGCCTTTGCAGGTGTCGTAATGCGCACTTGGTCGTCCTTTTTGCTATCAGCGAAGCGTATGCCTGGAGTCACGGCAACGAAATCACTACCGACACGTTCCTTTATCAGACCTGCTTCCAAAGGCGAACAAACCACGCCGTCAAGACCTGCCGACTGTGCATTTTTCGCATACTTGACTATAGTGTTCTGCATGTTCTCGCCTATGAGTAGCTCATTGTGGAGCATTTCTTCGCTGGTAGAAGTGAGCTGCGTGACAGCAATCAGCAACGGACGTGTGCCATCTGCACGTGTGAGTCCTTCGATAGCATATTTCATCATTTCTACCCCACCCGATGCATGCACGTTGCACATATCAACATCGAGCGACGACAATACTTGCATTGTTCTCTTTACGGTGTTAGGTATGTCGTGCAGTTTGAGGTCGAGGAATATCTTATGTCCTCTCGACTTTATCTCCCTAACAATTTCGGGTCCACACGCATTGTAAAGCTCCATGCCAATCTTAACAAAAGGTTTGACATCGTGAAACTTATCCAAGAAAGCAAGAGTCTCATCCTTGCCTGGAAAGTCACATGCGATAATTACATCTTTTTTCATATTATACGGTTATTTAATTATGTCTTTTATGTTATCAATATTCTTAGGCCTTCACACCTCAGGTGCTTAGCGCGTCACACCTTAGGTGTAAGGGATGCTCACTCC
>JAUNQM010000068.1 GCA_030536165.1 Prevotellaceae bacterium
ACAAGCACATCACTCTCTACTTCGACCCCAAGGGGGTCGCACTAATACATCTATACTTTATAGGTAAAATCTCTAATGACCTATTTGGGATAAAAAAGGTTGCACATCCTCATTTTAGAGGATGTGCAACCATTTTATTTGTCTCTACGGCAGCTTATCTTACTAAGACTCCGATGTTTGGATAGTCGTCAGTACGGAACGGAACTGCTGGAAGTCCTGCCTTGTTATACAGATTGCAATCAGGATTGTCTGCCCAAGCGTAACGTACTGCTACTGGGAACGGAACATCCTTACTGCTTACAACAACCGTATTACCATCGATAACTGCGTCGGCCCAATGGAACACGCGGTCAGGACCGCAGATAGCAAAGCCTCTCACATTACCACCAGGAATATTCAATCGTTCGTTGCCCGTCACGAGTTGTGACTCACCACGCTGACGTCCACCGCCTGTGAAGAAGACGCGAATCTTGTCGTCCTCGATGCGGAAGTCGCGATACTGAGGTCCGTTAGGGTTTATACGTTCTCCATAGGCAATAGCACGTGCCTGAAGTGAAAGACGATAACCGACATCCTGCTTGTTCTTTGGATGAATGTCGTTTGCCTCGCCTATGTCGATGATGCATGCCATACCCGTGTTCTCCAAGTGCTTTGCAGTGAGATACTGAGCCTCACGGAGTTCTGCCCATGTTGATTCACCTGACTCTGGGAGTTGCTGCTTGTAGTTTGCAAGCTGCACGATGAAGAATGGGAAGTTGTCGTGCCACTGACGACGCCAATCCTTGATAAGCATTGGCTGAAGTTCGCGATACTGCAACGACTGGTCGCTGTTTGATTCGCCCTGATACCAGATTGCTCCCTTCATAGCATAGTCGCCAAGCGGATGAATCATTGAATTATAGAGGAATGAATGCACGTTAGGGTCGCCAGCAGTGTTCACAGGCATTACAGGGAGTGACATTGTTGAGCATCCAAGACGGTAACGCCATTCGCCGGCAAGGTCGGCAATACGAGTCTGGTCTTCCTTGCTCTTTGAGATGTAGAAATTGTCGTTGTTAGGGTAAAAACCGCCGAAACCACCAGTGTCTTGCACTCTTACGGTAAGGACATTCTTGCCAGCCTTGACAAGACGACCAGGGATGGTGTATTCGCGACGATAGATAACTCCGTCCATCGCTCCGATTTGTTCGCCATTGAAGAAAGTGATATCATTATCGTCGATTCCACCTATGTTCAGGAACAAATCCTTCCCTTGCCATTCAGCAGGGATGGTAAGAGTCTTACGCAACCAGAAGAAACCGTCGAGCCCCATGAATTCTGTTGGTTCGAGAGTCTCGCCACGCTTATACGAAATCTTGCCCCATGAAGAATCGTCGAGTGTTGCAGAAGCCCATGCAGGTTGGTCGTTGTCGTAACCTCCATCTATTTCATGAACCTTCTTCCCCCACTCTACTATCTCAGTCTTATACTGGGCATCGCGTGCGGCAGCCTCAGCTGGGAGGTGCTTCACATACTCCACATTGCGAGACTGTGAAGGCTGAACTGCAAGACCTTCGAGACTTGTCCATGCCTCGATGATGGTTCCGCCCCATGATGAGTCGATAAGGCCGATTGGCACGTTGCGCGAAGTTTCAAGGTTGCGTCCGAAAAGGTAGCCGACAGCAGTAAAGTCCTTTGCCACATCGGCAGAGCAAACATTCCATCCATTGCCGATTGATGTCTCAAAACCATCAAGAGGCTCAGGAGCAATGTTTGACTTGACCTTCAGCAGACGGATGTTTGGGTGCTTGTTTGCATCGGCAAGTTCTGCATCGGCATTGTTTACCGATGCCATAGCAAAGCCCATGTTAGACTGACCAGAGCAAAGCCATACCTCACCAATCATCACATTATTGAGAACTGTCTTAGTTCCGTCGTTGATAGTGATAGTGTAAGGGCCACCTGCTTTAGGAGTTGTGACTTCAACACGCCATTTGCCATCGGCATCGGCTGTTGCTGTGTATTTCTTATTATTCCAAGAAGTTTCAACGGTTACCTTCTTGTTAGGTTTTGCAATGCCCCAGATAGGAGCATTGTCGCGTTGCTGCTGCATGACCATGTTGTCGGTAAACAAAGGACAAAGGCGAGAAATCACCTGAGCATTTGTCTTTGAGTCCTTGAACGGTCCTGCGTATGCCTGCGTCAGAGCAAGCAAGAACAACGAAAGGATTGTGATTTTTTTCATATATGAGCGATTATACGGTCATTGAATATTATAGCAAATCTAGTTCTCCTAGAAATTCTAGAATATGTATGTTTACTTAATTCTACTTTCACTTCGCATATCGTTTACTTAATCTTCAAAGCCTTCTTGATGGCAGGAACAATCATAGATTCCATTACCTCATAACCGGCATCGTTAGGATGAACCTGCTCTGGAGAGTATTTTGAGTTCAAGCCAAGACCATCCTCTGAAAGCATAGCTGTGAAATAGTCAACGTAAGGAATCTTGTTTGCATCAGCATAAGCCTTCACACGTGCATTCAGATGCTTAATCTTATCCATTGAATCAGTGATTTTAGGATTCCAAGGGAAGAACTTTGCAGGCAGACATGAAGTAAGGATGACCTTGATACCATTAGCGCGTGCAAGGTCAATCATAGAAAGCACGTTACCATAAGTGTAATCCTCGTTGTACTTACCTGTGTTCTCTGCAATATCGTTTGTGCCATAGTTGATGACAACGAGTTTTGGCTGAAGGTTTACGACGTCCTCACGGAAACGAGTAAGGAACTGGAAAGAAGTCTGTCCACCGATACCACGACCGATGTAACCATTCTTCTTGAAGAAATCAGGACGCATCGAAGCCCAGTTGTCAGTGATTGAGTTACCCATAAATACTACTCGCTTCTCACCCTTTGCAGGTGCAGGCAGTTCCTTGTTTGCCTGTGCGTAACGATCTAACCAACCAAAGTTGTAATGGTTGTTCTGTGCCATAGCAGCTGTTGAGCAGCAAAGCATCATAATAAAAAATAATTTTTTCATAGTTGTTTTTTTAATAATATTAATGAATATTGTTTTTCTTAATTATTCTTGACTCCACATTCTGAAATCAGCAAACTCTGCAGGCTTTTCCTTGCCCTGAGCATTCACAGCAGAAATAATGCCTGGACGAGCAACTCTGTCCCACGGAACTGTATGGCTTGCATCGTATGCTTCAGTTGTGATGTATTGCATTCCTTTGCCTGAGTCATAACCAAGCTTCAACATTGTACCATTTCTTACTTCTGCCTGCAGCCTGACTGACTTTTGTTTAATTGCAGCCTCGAAGACGACCGTTTCCTTCTCGTCCTTTACAGACAAGAGTTGCATTTTCTTGTTCTTTACTACGAATGCGACATAGTTGCGATTATCACCATAAAGCGTTAAACCACGCATCGAACTGCCTTGATTTGCAACGGTAACAGCGAAGTTGTAGTCCGTTGAAGGTGTGCGCTGACAAAGAACAGCAGATGCATTCGGCTTCACAGGAGTGCCACTAAGTTGCAGTTTCCCATCGCCTTTAGTCTCGGACTTTACATTATTATATACATAGTTCCACACCCAAGAGACATCAAGCGTATTAGACTTGAAGTCGTCGCGGAACTCTGTAAAAGTCTTTTGCTCAGTACCAGCAAAAGGCATGGGCTGACGTGCCGTAGAGAGTCGTCCTGTAAGGAAATGAGGCCATCCATCACTTCCTATGACCAATTCCTGCAGAATAGGCTGACGCCCCATGAAGAATCCAGCCCCATGCTGATAAGCATGGCATAGATAGTATTTTCTTCCGTCGGGAGTATCAACGAGGGTGCCATGACCGCATGACAAGAAATCATCAGAACGCTTCAATATTGGGTTGTCGCTATAATTGACGAAAGGCTCTGTCATGCTCTTTGAGCGTGCCACTCTCACCTCGTAATCACTTCCTGCACCACAACAACCGCGTGCTGCATAGAGAAGGTAATACCAATCTCCTTCACGGAAAATACATTGCCCTTCGCATCCTATCTGCCCCTCGTCTTTTATCAGAGAGAAAGGCTCTCCCTCAAGGTGCAATCCGTCTTTACTCAGTTTGCAGCAAAGCAATTCTATCGGACGAGGATCCAAACCGTAAGCCTTCCAACTGATGTAAAGCTGGCCATCATCATTGAAGACATACGCATCAATACATTCTGAACCGAGTGTAATTAGTTCGCCCTTGTCAATAAAAGGGCCTTCTGGACTATCTGCCACAGCAACTCCCACAAACGAGCGATGGTCGCTCTTACGTCGTGCACTGTAATAGCAATACACCTTATTGTTATATATAAAGAGTTCTGGTGCCCAGAAAGAAGACTCTGTCCATTCGGGTTGCTTGTTGAAGATGTGACCAATCTGCGTCCAGTTAACAAGGTCTGATGACTTGAACAACGGATAGAACGGAGCCCACTCCGACGATGTTCCCGTAGCGTAATACGTATCGCCATAACGGATTATTGTCGGGTCGGCAACATCTGCCCTAATTACAGGGTTCTGATAAAAGCCTTGCGCCAACATAATTATGCCATTTGCTAACAATAGCAAAGTCAACATCGTCTTTTTCATAAACTCCTAACTTCCTATATTTCTAATTCCAAGAAGGTGGTTCATTCTCCAGTCCCCACTTCTTGTTTGGTGTTGAAGAAGTCGAGAAGTTGAGTGTTGCACCTTTTGTCAAGTCTTCAAGGTTTATCCAAGTCTCATTAAAGTTCTTTCCGTTGAACTTCAGCGAACTTGTGTAAGGCTTTCCTTCTGCACCACCTGTAATCACGATATCCTTTCCATTAGGCATGTGGATTACAGCCTTCGGGAACATAGGCGTATTGAGTGCAAATCCACCAACGCCAGGAATCTCAGGGTAAATTCCGAGACAAGCCCAAACATACCATGCACCCATAGCGCCGAGGTCGTCATTGCCTGGAAGTCCGTTTACCTTGCTTGAATACATCTCGTTCAAAGTGCGACGTATTACCTGAGAAGTCTTCCACGGCTGACCTGCCCAGTTGTAGCACCAAGGTATTCCAAAACTTGGTTCATTGCCACAGGCAAACCATTCATCTCCGTAACCAGCATCAAGACGAGTGAAATATTCATCAAGTCGCTCTATAGCTTTCTGCTTGCCACCAATAATATCTATCAATCCTTTAATATTGTAAGGTACCATCCAAAAGTAGTCCTTATAAGTAGCCTCGCGCCAGTCCTCACCTTGATGCTTCCACGAACCGTCTTCGTGACGAGAACAAAGCCATGTTGTCTCCTTATTATATAGGTTCTTCCATGAACGTGCAAATGCAAAATATCTCCAAGAAGAGAATTCATCGCCGCAAGCATAGAGAGAGTATTGTGCTATTGCGAAGTCGGCAGACGTATATTCCAGTTGAATAGAAGCAGGACAGAAACCTTTCTCAAGGTAAGACTTCAAGTGTGGACGAGTCTCATAGCCTTGCGACGAAGCACCTGGCACTTCTGCTCCACGTTTCATGATTTCGAATATTGGTTTCGGGTCATAGTTGCGAGCACCGAAAGCCCACGCATTGCAGATGAGTATCGAAGAAGGGTCGCCCTGCATGATACCTGTCTCACAGTTTGCCATCACCCAGCGTGGAAGGCTTCCACCCGACTGATCTGCAAAGTCCTTGTGAGAGATAACAATGTCGCTTGCAACGTCAGGTTCGAGCATAGCCAGCACCTGTATCTGTGTGCGATAAGTATCCCAGTTAGAGAACTGCGTGTATTGCTTGAAGTTTGTCTTATGCACCTTGAAGTCGGCGCCCATATACTCTCCGTTCACATCATTGCAGATGCTTGGATGGATGAAGACGCGATAAAGATGTGTATAGAACTGCTGCTCGCGGTCTTGTGTGCCACCGCTTATTTCTATCTTCGAAAGAATTTCATTCCACTTGCCTTCAACATTCTTCTGAACTGAAGCAAAGTCCCATCCAGCGTTCTCTGCACGAAGGTTGGCACGAGCATTCTCAACCGAAACATAACTTACGCCTACCTTATACTGAATCTGCTTGCCATTCGACGTATCGAAAGTGAAATAAACACCTGAATACTGTCCTTCAGCAAATGTCTCGCCACGATGCAGTTCCTTATGTTTCCATGTACCCTTCTCTACGCAATCGGCATCAAACTCTGCATAGAAATACACCTTGTAGTGGGTTGGCAGTCCACAGAACTGTCCTCCGTCGGCATAACCTTCGCATGAACGTGGTGACGTGATGACCACGGCGGCTTCTTTTATGTTTGTACCAGCAATGCCTGCGCCTATTATCACCGTGCCCTTGTTTGCATCACTCGGAAAAGTAAAGCGAGCCATACCTGTACGCTCGGTTACGGTCATCTCTGCCTTGACGTCTTCATTCACCATTGCCTTGTAATAACCGGCATGACCTTCTTCGTCGCTGACCATAATCTTGGCGTTGCGTATCATGTCGGGCGATGCTTTCAGTTCGCCTTTAAGTGGGAACATAGGGAAGTTTCCCATGTGCTCGCATCCAGCGCCACTTGCCTGATTGATTACAAAACCTGCATACTTTGCGAAGTATGAAGGTGTGAACTGTACCATACCGTGAGGATATGTGGCACCTGGATACAACTGTCCTGAAGCCAGACCAGCGCCTTTCGTACCCATCAACGTGTTTACCTTGTTTGCATAATCCTGTGCTGAAACTCCAATGGCAAATGATGCCATAAGCAGCAATGTCAGTATCTTTTTCATAAATATTATGTGAATTCCTAATTACTTTGCTTTGCTTACTGAATACGGTGCAGCAGCACGAGTATTATTGCGCTGCTTGTTTGGAGTTGCACCCATCACGAATGAAAGCACTCCACCGTTGTTCATATCGTCGTAAGTGATGTAGTTCTTATCAAGGTTCTTGCCATTAAGCATACCGCTCTGAATGTAGCAGTTTTCTTCGTTATTGTCCTTTGCTTCAATCACAAACTTCTTGCCGTTCTCCATTGTTATAGTTGCCTTGCGGAAGATTGGCGAACCTATGACGTACTGGTTTGTTCCAGGTGTAACAGCATAAATGCCGAGGGCTGAAAGAACATACCATGACGACATGCCTCCCTGGTCTTCATCGCCTGGGAATCCGTCTGGAGTGCTGTTGTAAAGGCGTGACATAATCTGACGCACCCAGTACTGGGTCTTCCAAGGCTGACCAGCGTATGAGTAGAGGTAAGTCATGTGCTGGATAGGCTGGTTACCATGTGCATACTGTCCCATATTGGCATTTTCCATCTCTACCATCTCGTGAATCTTACCGCCATACCATCCTGGGTCAACGGTATTAGGAACAGAGAATACTGAGTCAATCTTGTTGCAGAACTTCTCTTCGCTTCCAAAAAGATTGATAAGTCCATCCACGTCGTGGAATACCGACCAGATGTAATGCCATGCGTTACCTTCTGTATAAGGACCGCCCCACTTGATTGGTGAGAATGGTTCTGTCCACGAACCGTCCTTGTCACGTCCGCGGAAGAAACCTAAGTTGCCATCCCACAGGTTCACATAGTTATACATCTGCTTTGCGAATATCCTCTCATAGAACTTATTGCCACACGACTTTGCAAGCTGGTATGCGCACCAGTCGTCGTAGCAGTATTCGAGTGTCTGGGTAACACTTCCGTGCGACATTGGGAATGGAACATAACCAAGTTCGAAATACTCCTTCCATCCTGCGCGACCGTTTGCACCGCCCCAAGGGCCTTTATTCATGGCCTCATGTGCGTATGCCACAAGTGCTGAGTCTGGATTGAAATCATGGATTCCCTTTGCCCACGCATCGGCAAGGAGTGATATTGCATGGTTACCACACATACCGCCTGTCTCGCCAGGGAACGACCATGAAGGCAGCCATCCACTCTGCTTCTGTGCTGCAAGGAGGGCGTTCATATAGTGCCCCTGCTGTGTAGGATGAAGAATGTTGGTCAAAGGGAACTGTGAACGGAACGTATCCCAGAAACCATTGTCGGTGAACATATAGCCATCATAAATCTTACCGTCGTATGGACTATAATAATAAGGCGTGCCGTCTTCACGTATCTCATAGAACTTACGAGAGAAGAGGTTTGCCCTGAACATACAAGAATAGAACGTGCGCATCTGCTCGTCCGTGCCACCTTCTACGGTAATACGTGAGAGGAGTTTCTCCCAAATCTCACGTCCGCGCTGCTTGGTCTGCTCAATGTTCTTGTCCTTACCCAGTTCGCGCTGCAAGTTCAGTTTTGCCTGCTCCATCGAGATATACGACGAAGCAGCCCTTGCCTGAACCTTTGCACCTGCCTTAAACTTCAGATAAGCACCGTAACCCTTGCCCTTGCCTGAGGTTTCCTTTTCAAAAGTGCGGTTCTTGCTGTTCTCCCAAGTGCCATAATCAGCAAACGGTTGGTCGAACTGTATTACGAAATAATTGAAGAAATTCTCGCCGTGGTTGCAGAAGCGATGGTTGTGAACATAACCTCGCACCTGACGCGCCTTAACGTCAATCTCTATTTCGCTGTCGCCATTGTATCCATCAACGAGCAGCCATGCATCGTCACCCTTAGGGTATGTGAAACGGAAGTGCACGCCACGCTCCGTAGGTGCAAACTCGGTCTGGATGCCATTGTTGAACTTCACGGAATAGTAATAAGGCTTGCCTGTCTCGTTTTCGTGCGAGAACTTTGCCCCACGCTTATTCGGGTCAACAACCAGTTTACCAGTCTCTGGGAAGAACGTATATACCTGATAGTCGCTCACCCACGGAGAGCACTGGTGCGACTGTCCGAAACCGCGTATCTCGTCTGCATCGTAGAGGTATTTGAAGCCCTCACCGTTAGGACCCGTCTGCGGAGTCCACATGTGTTGGGCGTATGGCATAGCCGTTGCAGGGAATGTGTTTCCATGAGAAAGACCAAAGTTTGAATGTGTACCTTGAAGGGTGTTCACGTAATCCACGAGAGCCACCTTTTCAGCATTCTTTGCCTGCATATTCATGCCAGACAACAAAAAGAATGCAACTGCGAATAGTTTTAGTTTGTTCATTGTTTTGAGGTTTTATAGTTTTATGTTTTTATGGTTCATGTATAAACTCCATATCAGACAAAGTCTTTTACTTTGCAAAGATATAAATAACAACAAATATTTATAATTAAAATAGTGCCAAAAAATGTAAGAATCGAACCAACGTTAACGTTTCAAGTGATTTCTGCGTGTTTCTAATACAATTTTCTCACGTTGTAATAAGGTGGTAGAAGATTTTCAACAAAATTACTCCTAACTTGAATAATTAGATTACATGGTTCCGGTAAACAAAAAGAGTTCCTCTTGCAATGAGAAACTCTACGTGAGTTCGGGATAACGTATGGGATGAAAGCAAGTAGATTATTCTAATCTTGCTCCCCGAAGGGGACATCTCTGCGAAAACCGAGGGTCACGAAGTGCACCCTCGGATATAGATATCATCAACCAAGCTCCCTGAAAGGGAACCCGCTGTCAAGCATAAACAATAAAAAAGGGCACTCTTCCAGAGTGCTTGCATGACACATGAAATGCCCCAGGTATGCTCCTTCGTCGCAACCTGGGGTTATCACAGAGGAAACCTCTCCG
>JAUNQM010000069.1 GCA_030536165.1 Prevotellaceae bacterium
GTCACACCTCAGGTGTTAGGGGTGGTCACACCTTAGGTGTTTTAAGCTTGACACCTATGGTGTGGAGGGCTGGTATAATAGATGACTATAACTAAGAGTATCAATTAGCCTTTGACGAGAGGTGTAAATCCAGTGCTTTGGAACGTTGTATTGGGCTTTGAATCAGTTTATTGCTGCATTGGACCGTCGAGAAGTAAGTTGTGCGCTCGTTTAGTTTTTGTGATGTCTATTTTGACGTCGTCGTAGAGTTTAACGCCTATGCGGGGGAAGAGGAATTGCCATAACCTTTGTGCTTCGCCTGTTGGTGAGCGCCAGTCGATAGTTGTCATGGCTATAGTTGCAGCCTTTGAAGGCTGAGGCTGGAAGGTGATGAATGCTGCTGAACGTGGCCTGTAGAGCTGCTCGTTCAGTACAACTTGTGCGCATTTCCACTCTTCGCCTACCCAGTTGAATAGGCTCCAATCTGTTTTCGATGGCTCGAAAAGTATGTCTGCCTGGTCGAGTATTGGTCCTGTGATAGCTGTCTTGACGATGTATTTGTTGTCTCCTGCATCGGCGAAGTGTGCGTCAGATACTTCGAGTCCATAGCACCATGAGTGTTGTTGGTTAGGTATGAGCGCTGTGGCTTTGAAGTCCGTGAATGCTATTTGATTGTGAAACAATTCGGCAAAATGTTGTGATATTCCATCTGTTGCAAAGGCGAGTATGATGGTTGATGGTTGAGTGTTTTCGGTTCGTACCGAAGGAGATCCTGAATCAAGTTCAGGATGACGGGGGTGGTGTTCAGGATGACAAAGGATGCGGTTGATGCTTTCTATGTCTTGTTGTGTTGCAGACGAGGCATCGACGATGAATATAGCGTTATTGTTGTCGGTGTTGTCAATGCGCACTCCACAGTTTGCCAACATTTTGCTTAGTTGTGGAGCCCCGTCGTGGTTAATGATGACTGCGTGGGTGGCTGTTGGTTGTGGTAGCGCAGGCTTTTCGGGGTGCTTGAGGTCGAGGAATGGCTGCCACGGCTCTCCTTTAAGCGCGGCTTTGTATGCGTAGAAGAGTGGTAGTGGCTTGTAAAGAGGGAGTGAGGGGTCTAATCCAGGGTTGAATGTCGTGACGTAAGGCGGTATTCGCTCGTACTGGTAGCCTGGTTTTCCTTCTTCGTATGGCTTGGATGGGAATATGCCGTCGTTGATGTCAGGCAGGCGAGTGAAGTCGTGGTATCCGAGATTAAGGTGTTCGTTGCCGAACCAGCAAACTTCAGATGGTGAGAAGTATGCGGTGTAAGGTATCGCCATTTGACGTATGTTCTGGTAGAGGTCGATAGCGAGTGCTTCGCTGTGACCGTAGTAAGATGCGTAGGCTCTGTCGCCTGAGAATGGGTAGAGTTGGTCAGGTCGCCCGTAATATGTGGCGCAACATTCACCGACGACTATAGGCTTTGTGATGTCGGCTGGTAGGTTTTCAAGGTGAAGTCCGTGGGCAAAGTGTTTGCTCCATACATGCATGCGCCCGTCAACGTCTTCGTCGCCATCGAATGTGATGAAGTCGCGTGTTCCATCGTAGTACCGTGCTGTGTCGGCAAGTGCTTTGAGGCGGTCGTACCATTGCTGCCGTGTTTCTTCAGAAGGCTTGTTGTAGAGAGTGATAGCGTAAGTCTCGTTGCCTGGGCTCCACCCGATGACTGATGGGTGGTTGCGGTCACGAAGTACGAGTCGGCGTATTTGGTCGGCGTATCTTTCCCATGATATCTCTTCTTCGAAGTTGGCACTGACGGCACTTCCGAATAGCCCACTCTCATCGAGAACCATAAGCCCCATTTCATCTGCGAGGTCGTAGTAGCATCGTGGCCACGGCTGTGCGTGCATGCGTACAGAGTTGCCTCCGAGGTCTTTTATCATTTGGAACCATGCGTAGGCGAAACGACGTGAGCAGATAAATGCGCTGAAAGGATGCTGTATGTCGCCGAAGCATTGCACTTTATTACCGTTGAGAAGAAAGTTGCGTCCACTGATTTTGAGTTGCCTCCATCCGAAGCGAGTCTCTTTGAGGTCGATGGTGCGTGAGCCTTTCTTTGCATGGAGCAGTAGGGCGTATAGGTTTGGAGTGTCGGGAGTCCAATACTTTAGTTCGTCGTTGATTTGACGCTTTATCTCTATGACTTTGGTTTCGCCTGGACGAAGAGTGATTTTGTCTGATTGGATATTGAAGATGGTTTCGCCTAAGTGATACTTTGGTTCGGCTGCCGAAATTACGTCGCTTCCTGCATCGTTAATCCATGATTTAACATCACCACAGAGTCTCAGGCTTTGTTTTTTCGATGAATTATTGATTATAGTGACGGTGAACGAGAGTAGGTTTTGGTCAACAAGTGGTTTTGCGAAAACGTCGGCGATGCTGACTTGGGGGATGGCGTTGAGGTAAACGTCTTGCCATATACCCAAAAGTCCGTCTGTGCTTGATCCGCTTGGATAGGTCGTGCGAGCGTAGATGTAGTTAGGACTTTTCTTGTTGAAAAGGTTTGATTTCCTAACTCCAACCATGAGTTCGAATGTTTCGCCTTGGGCAGTCTCGTTTGTAATATCAACGTCGAAAGGTGTGTGACTGTCAAAGTTTCGTGCAACTTCTTTTCCGTTGACCATGATGCAACATTCTCCTGATACGGCTTCGAAATGAAGAATATGTCGAAGTCCTTTCCATTGTTTTGGTGTTTTGACTGAACGCCGTAGCCATGCCATGCGAGCATCATTCCAATGTTCAGGGTAAGAGGGGAAATAGATTGTGCTTGGCGTGAGAGGATGCTCGGTGCCTTCGCCAGTATGGTAGCCCTTGCCCCAGTCATTGACGTTGATAGGCGATGGAATTTTAATTTTGGTCGTTTCCCATGCCTGGGCATCTGGCAATGTGAGTTCAGGCGGAACACCCGTACCGTCTTTCCAATCAGAAGGGACGTCGATGCATTGTACTTCCCAAAGTCCGTTGAGGCACACTTCATGTCGGCACTTCAATTCGGCTTGAGTCGTGAGTCCGACAGCAGGTGAAAAGTCGCCACTAAAATAGGTCTTGGTGTCGTTTGCTATTGACGAAAGTGTTATAAAGGATAAAAGTAGGAATGGTATTAGTTTCTTCATTTTATTATGGTATTAGTTAAATCGTTTTGCAAACGGGCATCGTGAGCAGCCACTCGTGTCTTTATGGCAGTTGTCGCATGGATTGCTTTTTTTCGTCAGTTTGACGTAGAGACGGTATGCAACGAATGCGATAACGACCAGGAGTATGATGTAAACGATTGTTTCTTGCATGGTTATTGGGTTAAGGTTATTATAGTATGAGTAGCCCTAACTGGAACACGAGCGTAGAGCATATCCATGCGAGTAGCGTGGTGTAGGCGGCTGTGAATATTGCCCATTTCCATTTGCCGGATTCGTTGCGTATGGCTATACATGCTGGTATGCATGGCATGTAAAGCAGTACAAAGATGAGGAATGAAGCTGCGCTCAAAGGTGTTCCAATTGTACCGATAGTTCCAGATTCGTTTTCGTTATTGAGTATTTGCATCGTTGATGCTACGATTTCTTTGGCTCCGATGCCCGTGAGCAAGCATACGTCGGCTCTCCAATCAAAGCCACATGGGTTTAGGGCAGGAGAGATGGCTTGCCCAATCTGTCCGAGGTAACTGTCTTCAATGTTGCCACGGCTCGATTGTGGAAAATAAATGAGTGCCCATATTATAATGCTGGCTGCGAGTATGGTTGTGCCCATCTTGCGGAGATATTGCTTGCCTTTTTCCCATGTATGGCGCAAAACAGATTTGAACAAAGGCAGACGATAAGGCGGCAGTTCCATGACGAATGGGCTTGTGTCTCCCTTAACTACGAACTTACTGAAGATATGGGCCATGAGCACGCTCATCACAATTCCTAAAAGGTAGAGAGAGAACAGCACGAAAGCAGAATGTCGTGGGAAGAAGACTCCGATGATAATGATATAGACTGGTAGGCGTGCAGAGCATGACATCAGCGGGATAATGAGCATTGTGATGATGCGCGACTTGCGGTCTTCGATAGTGCGTGTTGCCATGATTGCAGGTATTCCGCATCCGAATCCCATTATCATTGGTATGAACGACTTGCCGTGAAGCCCCATGCGATGCATGATTTTGTCCATGATGAAAGCAGCTCGCGCCATGTAGCCGCTATCTTCCATCCATGAAATGAATGTGTAGAGAATGAGTATGTTAGGCAAGAAGATAATAACTCCTCCCACTCCTGCTATAATACCGTCAACTATAAGGTCTTTAAGCATGCCGTCGGGTAGGGTAGTGGCGAGTAGTTGCGATAATGATTTTACGCCTTGTTCTATCCAGTCCATTGGGTATTGCCCGATGTTGAAAGTGCAATAGAACATAAGGTACATCATGAACAGGAATATAGGATATCCCCATACATGGTTTGCCACAACACTGTCGATGCGTTTGGTCATTTGACGCTTGTAGTTAGATTTGCGCTTGAAACATTCCTTTAGCGCTCCTTGCACGAAACCGTACTTAGCATCGGTAATTGCGCTTTCGGAGTCTTCGTCGAGGTCGCGCATTATAACTGCCTGACATTGCTTCCTCACTGCGAGGATTTCTTCTTTGTTAGGTAAAGCATCAATTACGTGTTCTATCTGACGGTCGTTTTCAAGCAGTTTGATGGCGAGAAAACGTCCGGAATAGTTTTGATGAGGCTCAGGATTCTTACGGATAGGCTCTTCAAGCTTTTCGATTTGCTGTTCGAGCATCTTGCCGTGGTTGACGTGTATGTGTCGGTAAGTGTGCTCCTTGCCTTCGTAGATTCTGATGATGGTCCTGAAGATTTCTATTACTCCTTCACCAGTGCGGCCAATAGTTGGAACGATTGGCACGCCAAGAAGTTTGCTCAACTGGGCTATATCAAGTGTGTTGCCGCTTTCGCGCAGCTCGTCGTACATGTTTAGTGCGATAATCATAGGCACGTCCATGTCTATAAGCTGTGCTGTAAGGTAGAGGTTGCGCTCAAGGTTTGATGCATCGATGACGTTGATGATAACATCTGGCGTCTGTTCGATGATGTACTTTCTTACATATAATTCCTCTGGCGTGTAGGCAGAAAGAGAATATGTGCCAGGCAAGTCAACAATGTCAAATTTATAATCATCAACGTTGAGACTACCATGCTTTGCATCTACGGTCACTCCCGAATAGTTGCCAACGCGCTCGTGTGCATTGCCTGCGATGTTAAATAGTGACGTCTTTCCGCAATTTGGGTTGCCTACGAACACAACATTTAACTCTTTTCCCTTGCGTTCAGCAACATGATGAATGAAACTACAGTCCTCTGCAGGAAGACTTGGCAATTCCGTTTGAGAACTGCGCCAAGCTTCTGCTTCTTCTTGAGTGACACACTCAACAAGGTCAGCCTCTGCACGTCGGAGGCTGACTTCATAGTCGAGGAGTTTGTATTTCACAGGATCGTTGAGTGGAGCGTTTAGCACCGACTTCACCATAGTTCCTTTGATGAAGCCCATTTCCACAATGCGTTTGCGGAATCCACCATGGCCATATACTTTTGATATTACGCCACTTTCACCTGTCTTGAGTTCTGATAGTTTCATTTAATTAAAGAGAGTTGAAGAGTCTTTTAGAGCATAAGTACACCTTTATACGAAACGACTAAAAGTCTTTCTTGAATATCTTTACAGCAGAGTTCAATCCTGATGGCACTAAGTCCCAGTGAGAGTATTTGCCATTGCTGTAGTCAATTTTCACCACGTTGATTTCATTAAACTTCCTCCATTCCACTCCCTTGCGGTCGAGGTCGGCGATGCGGTTGGCAGGAAGGTTTGTCACCTCAATGCGCAAGGTGTTCTTACCTTTTTTAAGATACTTTGTGCAGTCAAGTACGTAAGGTACGCACCACGCACAGCCAACATACTCATTATTTATATATACGCGCGCGGACTCTCTCACGTCGCCGAGGTCAATGGTGTAGTGGCTGTTTTTGTCGAAGCCTTTGAGTTTGAATGTCGTTTCATACACACCTGTTCCCATTGTAACTGAAGCGTTTTCTAATGGTAGGTTCTCCCATGTAGAGGTTTGCTTCATCGTATATTCGCCTTTTACTTCTGGTGCACTCTCAGCAAAATAGAACTTCCATGCTCCATTGATTGTGCATGCGAGTTGGTCTTTGCATTTATAATCCTTAGCTTCAGGCTTCGAGGCTTCGTCTAATGGTGATTCGAAAGTTTCTAAGATAACAGATTCACCTGAACGTAATGCAATCCTTACCTTTCCTTCTTCGACCAATGCCTGTTTAATTTCACCGTTAATTGGATTGAAGAGTAGTGCATCTGTGAATGGAACTGCCAGAGTCACGAATTCATCAACATCGTTAGGCGTGAGGTTGCTAATGAAATAGTGGTGGCCTTTATCGTTGCTGCGACGTATTGCCTTCAGATGCAGCTTGTTCTTTATCTCTTCTGCCTGGCATATTTTTGTCATTGCATCAGCATCAATTCCATAGACAATGTGTGCCCCCTGCTGTTTCAGAGCCTCGATATGTTGCTTTACATTGTCAGGCATAGTGCCTGTGCCAGGTATGATTAATGCCTTATAGCTTGTGCCGCCTTCAGTAACGAGTCTTCCATTTTTGAATGTTGTTGTAAGTAGGTACTTCTCGCTGATGTAGTCACAATCATAACCGAGTGCGTCAATCTTCAAAACGTCACTTATGAACTCAGGTGCGCGCTTCGCCATTTCGTGTATGTCAAATTGCATGAGCAGACTTCTGGTACGCTTTGCCCACATGTCGCGCACTGGCAGCATCACGAGGAAATCGTTGTCTGGCTTTCCCCACTGCATGAAACTCTGGCATCGTGTGATGTAGGTGTTGAGATATTCAGCGTCTCTCCATATTGAGTTTGTTGGGCTCATATCAATTGCAGCGTAGAATCTCCATCCTGGCCACGGGTCGTCCTTTGGTGAATAGCAAGTGCCGTGGTAGTAAACGTGGTTAACTCCAGACACCATCATGAGGTCGAATTCTGGTTTAAGGAACGAGAGTGGTGTACGGAAGTGTTCGGTAATCCAAGTGAAAGTCTCGCTCGATGTGAGCGGCTTTCCAGTAATGTGGGCTGCCGATGCGGCATACTTGAGCATACTGAGGTCTGAGTCATTCTTCTTCCTAAATTCAGGCTTCGACTCTCTCCAAAGTCCCTTGATGCCAAATTCCGTTTTGCCGAAACCTTCAATCTCTGGTATATCTACTGCGGCATAGACATCGATGAGATTTGAAGGTGAACCGTGTGCCTGATTACGTGTCTTTGCGCCGTGCTTATGTGCCCATTCAGTCCATTGGCGAGTAAAATTTTCAAGCAGTAAGTCTGACAATGTCTCACGGTAGTCGCTCAAAATCTTGTTGCCTTCGTCTTTTGCGAAACCTAAAAGTTCGTGCATGTGGTCCTCAAGATGATACCCACGCAGACGATAAAAGTCTTCAAATAGGGTTGGGGTCCAGTCGGCATCATATACTTCGTATGAATCATTGAAGAACGAATGAGGCACGCTGACTCCTGATGATTCAAATGCACGGTCAAACTTGTCGAGATAATGCTTCACGGCATCTTTGTTGAAATGGTCAAGCACGTATCCTTCTCCGCCAGGCGCTGCACGCTTGACTTTCTGTCGTGTACGACCGTTGTATATGGCAATTACGCGGTACTTGTCTTTTTCAGGGAATACCAGCACTGTATCGAGCTTTGCTCCTATAGCTTGCTTTGGATTCTTGATGCTGAGGTTGAGACCTTTGATGTTTTTGTCAGATACGAGCGTGTCAACATAAACCAATCGGCATGCTGCTTGGTCGATTGATATTTCCGGACCGCCGAAAGGCCAGCCTGTGCCACTGTTCATGTCAATCTGCACCCCGTATTTCTTGCCGATGTCTTCGCAGTCTTTAAGTGCTTGCATCCATTTCGGTGAAAGGAAGTCGATGTTATTCTTGTCGTTGCTTTTCACGCCATAAAGCGGAGTGATTTCGAGTGCGCCGATGCCTTTCTTTGCATATTCGCCAATATTCCAGTCAAGGTTTTCCTTATCCACGGCACTGCCTAACCACCACCATCGTGCTCCAGGCTTTGCTTCTTGCTTTGCCACTGGCCACGATTGTGCGCTGCAATGCGCTGATGCTGTTAAAATGAGCAATGATGCTACGATGTTTGTAAGTTTCATATAAGTCTTTAATTTAGGTGTTACGGCTTTGTTGTATTATTAACTAAGACAGTTTTTCGAATTTATATCCCAACTGATGAAGCACTACAGATGCTCCGAGCTGATATAAAACTCTTACACTTGCCAAATATACATAGTATGCTAATGCTGATTGTGGCTCGACTTGTTCATGTCGGATTCTTGCAAGAACCTGTTGGGCACACGTTTGTACAAGTTTTTCCATATCGTCAAACGCCTCGCCTTTAAGCCCAAGAATTTCCTCGCGAACGTATTCATCCATATAGTCGTAGCCACGTTTGTCGCGAACATATTCATATAGATTCCCAACTTGACTGAATATCTTCCAGTCGTCATCCCAGTATTTTGCCACAGCCATACCGAGATACATAGCCCAGCCAAGTGATACCGTTGGATAGTCGGCAACTTCTTTTACGGAATCCTTCACATAAGATGGGGCTATCTCGTTCCATTTGTCGGTGAGGTCGTCAGTGACAAGCACCTGACCGCCCAGTTTACCTTCTATGGTGAGCATCTTCAGCAGGTGCTGCATCAGTGATTGTTCGTATTTCTCGATGTATTCTTTTTGTTCCATTGTTTATTATATATTTTCTATCGCCATCTTCAATGCTTCCTCTACGGCTACTTGTAGGTTTTCAGTCCTATCGCCATCTACCATAAGCTTTTTCGACTTCTCACCTACGCATATCCATATCGTGCCATTTTCGGCAAATTCGTCTCCACCAGTCGCTCCGGCATATCCAGTTATGGATATTGCCACGTTAGCACCAGTGAGTTTCTTTACTCCGTCGTTCATCTCCACGGCAGTCTCTCTACTGACTACTCCATATCTCTCGATGGTAGTTGCATCCACTTTAAGCAGTTCGGTCTTGAGTCGTGTGGCGTATGTCACCACGCTGCCTAAATAATAAGCCGATGCACCATCGACCGAAGCAATGGCAGCACCGATAGCACCTGCGGTACAACTCTCTGCTGTTGCTATTGTCATGCGCTTTGCCTTGAGTTTCTGACCCAGTATCATGGCAAGAGCACGTGTAGAAATATCACTATCTCTCATCTATATAATTGTCAAATGTGCATTATCTTAATACAGTTTTATCCACTCGTATTCGTTGCCGCTGTCATCCATATACTTCACGAAGTCCTCGAATAGTATGTTTAATGATGCACGGTTATCGTTGGGATGGAACGAGAGATGTGTGTAATTCTTCAAGTTCTCGTCGAGGAATACGTACACGTGGTTTTCTTCATCGTTTACCAGACCGAACGGTGACACACTTCCTGGCCGAAGCCCAAGATATTTCTCCATGCGATGCTCCGATGCAAAACTCAGTTTCCCCTGATGCAGTAGATGTTCGAGGTCGTGTATGGCAAGGT
>JAUNQM010000326.1 GCA_030536165.1 Prevotellaceae bacterium
CGAACCTTCATCATCAAGGTTTGATGACGTAAAGAATTTACTTGCAGGTTTTGCAGTCACCGTCTCATTTACCCCTGTTGCAGCAAAGAGAACTATATGCTCATTGTCTGGCAATATCACTTGCTTTGCACCCTTTGGTATGTCGAGAGCTATACGGAACATATAAGTGTATTCGTATGGCTCATCACCATTAGCTGAATGGCGATGCGAACCGATGTATGCCACATCTGCATCTTTCACAAAGCCAATCGTGTGTCCGTCGTGCCCCCACTGGCCAATGAAACCTGTATAGCAAGGAATGTTGCGCTCTTGCTTTGTCTTACCAACAGTAAATGTCACCTTGCGGTCAACGTCGTCTGATGCTGCAAGCAGGTAAACCTTATTGCAGCCTTCAGGAATATCGAAACTATTCCCCTTGCACACAAGACCGTTGCGGCTCAATCTGTCACCAAGCTTGAATGTAATACCCGCTGAGGTAAGGGTGTTATCCTCTGGAAGCAGTTCAGCTGCATAGCTATATCCGTCGGCAAAGTTTGCTGCCGACCTGAAACCATTGACGCTTGCTGTTATCTTGTCGTATGGCAAATCTATGGTAATGCCATTTGTTGAAGAAGCCTCTGCCTTCTTGCCTAAGGTTATTCTATAAGTCATCACACTGAAAGGTCTTACCTCTGCCTGTAGAGTCTTACCGCTAAACGAAGCCTCGCCAATAACCTTCTCCGTTCCATCTGCTATCTCTGCTTTTGTAATATCTGAAGCAAAAGTAATATTTGCTTTTTGTACTGTCTTGCCTGCAAGTTCATAGACACGAATAATATATTCATTTCCATTCTCGGCTCTCTTCACGCATCTCACAATTACATTCTCATTATCAGAACTTACGAAAGAAAACTCCTTGCCCATCTCACCTGCGTGGGCTGTTGTTGTGAAAGCCTTGAGCGGAGAGTTGAGCACTGCAGACTGCTTTGCTGCATCTGCAAGATTCAAATCACCCTCATGACTGATAATTGAGTAAGTAAACTCATGGTATCCAATGTCCTGACGTGCCTGATACGTATAGCTTCTGGCAGGCTTTGGCGAATAGAGCAGCGACAGACGGAGGGTGTTATCATTTGGTTTGTCCCATCCATAGCGGCAATTATTGAGAATCGTCACGCCATACTTCCCGCTTTTGTCGGTCAGGTCAGTCCATTCATGAGAATAGACCTCAAAAGCATTATCGCAGTTGTTGCCACGCTGAATAGTACCAAGTCCCAAATCGTATGATGCTTTTTCATTTGCAGCCGCAAGTGGGAACTCTGCTTTAAGCAGTGCATTGAGCGACTTCCATTCCACCTCGTTGTAGAAGTCAATGCGATTGCTCAGGCTTCCATGCCAAAGTGTTACGAACTGATTGATTACGCTCTCACCGTAAGTCTTTGAAATCTTAACCGTAGTGCGTAGTGCGCCATCTTCAATCTTTGTCACCTCAACATTGCCGTCAATGCCTACAGGTGCCCTGTCAATAATAGCTTTTGGTATTTCCCATGCAGGCCAGTCGTAGGATTCGCACTTGTCAAACACCACCAGTCGCAACGCCTTGCCCTCTGCCACAAGCTGACGATTCGACTTCTTATCTATGAGTGAAGTGATGTCGCCATTGTCGTTAATTGTCATCGCGTAGCATTCGTTCTCTATCTTCTTCGGCTCAATAACCTTTAATGCCTTCGCCTTCCCAGCTTCTTTCATACCAAACACGGCATAACCCGTTGCTGGCACCTTTGCTTCGAATAATAGATGCGACTTGCCCTTCGTGTCAGTGACAACCTGTGAAGGTACAGTATTCCCTTTACTGTCCTTTATTATATATGACTTATCGGCTGTAGGAACATCGACCTGTGCCACCGAAACGGCATCGAACGCCTCTGCATTATACACCACAATCGGCTGTCCGCTGACTCTCGTGTCGAGTTTCGAAGCGAAGGCGGATGCTGAAGTCGTGAGCACGTCAGAGAAACTCTTCAGAGCAATAAGTTCATCATTCCACGAGAATTCGTATGCACGTGGAATACTCGTACCTGTCAAATCGTCGTGGAACTGATGCCATATCACCTTTCTCCAAGTGTCCAAGAGTTGATTGTATGGATAGGCATTTGCACCTGCCCAGTCGGCAATCACGGCTGCACGCTCTGCGGCATCGCCAAGATGTTCATTCTGACGATTGTAGAGTTTCATCGCAGCCTCTGACGTGTAGCAACCGTTTCCGTGGAGGTCCATCGTGAGTTCTCCCTTGAAATAAGGCAGTTCCTTGTGCGCATCGAAAGGCAGGAAATCTTTGTATAACTGGTCGCTCGTAGCATTGATAATCTTTATGTCAGCATCTTTCTTAT
>JAUNQM010000327.1 GCA_030536165.1 Prevotellaceae bacterium
ATCAAGGTTTGCAAATTCAACGAGCTTATCCCTGTCCTCTTTCATAGCTACCTTTGGAAGGAAGCACTCACGAAGCCAAGCAAGTTCACCAGAACTTGGTACTTCGTCCATCAAAGAAGAATTACAGAATACCTGTCTAAAAGTCCTTGCGTCCAAATCAAACTCATAGATGAACGACCATTTACTTTCAAGAAGTTCGTGGATTGAAATGCCATCATTCGCTGCTTCACTACTAATGCTATTCTGCATTATATTCTCAACATAGATCAGCGCTCTGAAATCATTGTGTTCAGGTACATCATCAATTCTATCAATGGTTACCTTTGACCACTTATAGTCATCATCATTTATATGCTTGATACGAAGTTCAGTAATTATCTTGGATTCGTTCTGATAGAAGGTGGACATAACAGAAACAGATGAGCAACGATTCATTACAGATTTGATATCATCTGGATGAACATATTTCTCAACTATACCTGCAAAATCAGCATCGAAATCATCGCCACTTATCTTTTCAGACGAGTTGAGGAAAGCATACTTGCCAGAGTTGTAGTCAACTTCAATCAGTGTTCCCTCAAGCATATCCATCAATGCAGAATACTTAAGCAAAGCATCGCTCTCGGATTCTTCCTTAACCTCTGCCCTTTCACGGCGAAGTTCAACAGGCATTTCCTTACGTCTGTTGCCCTCTAAGAGGTTGGTAAAGCGTGCATGTGGAATAGGTTCAGAGTAAACATATCCCTGGATAATGTCACAGCCGATTTCCTTGAGGAAAGCAACCTGTGCCCAGTTCTCAATACCCTCAGCAACTGTCTTCATCTCGAGGGCACGCGACATGTTGATTACGCTTGAAATAAGTGCCTTGTCACGAGACATATTCTCGCTGTCTGTGAAGAAAAGCCTATCAAGTTTTAAAGTGTCCATTGGAAGGTTCTTCAAAATATTAAGTGAAGAATAACCAGATCCAAAATCATCTATTGAACAACTAAACCCTGCCTTCTTAAGGCTCAAAACAATCTTGCGAAGAATATCAAGGTTCTCAAATACTATGCTCTCCGTAAATTCAAGTTCAAGTATGCCATCTGGTATATCATACTTTTCCTTGATTTTGGTATAACGCTTAACGAAGTCCAATCTATAAAACTGGAGCCTAGAAACATTTACAGAGATAGGGACTACCTTAACGCCAGCATCTATCCAATCGCGGAGATTTTTACATACGGTTTCGAAAACGTACTGTTCAAGATTGATAATAAAACCATTCTGCTCAAAAAGAGGAATAAACTTACCCGGAGACATGAAGCCTGATTCTGGACTGTCCCAACGAACAAGTGCCTCTGCGCCAACAATTTCACCAGTGCTTACTTCGTACTTAGGCTGGTAATATGCTTTAAACTCACCGTTTGCCAAAGCGCTCTCCATCTTGCGCTCGAGTTCCTTCTCAGCGATAACGCGCTCACGGATTTCCTCAGTATAGAAAGCTATGTGATATTCCGAACTGCCCTTAACCGACTTCTGGGCCATATTTGCCCTATCGAGCATCTCAGAAATTGTGAGGTCAGTTCCATTTGGATCATCACCCGAACAATAGATGCCAACGTATATCTCCGGCTTGTAGTTGGCCCTCTGTATATCGTCAAACCAACTTATATCATCAATTATTGTATAAATTATTTCGACAAAATCGTTCTTGTCCCTATATGGAACAATTACAGCATAGTTATCAGCGGATATTCTAGCATAGAGGCCGTTGACCTTTGCTACTTCCTCACGAATTCGCTGTGAGATATACATAAGGAGCTTGTCGCCGACGTCATAGCCGAATGTATCGTTGATATATTTAAAGTTTTGTATGTCACCGTAGAAGGCTGCGTGATTTTCATCCTTGTCTCCTAACAGTTCCTGCGCATCCTTGAGGAATTTTTGATAGTTTATACCACTGGTCAACCTGTCGGTATCATTGTACTTGGAGGCATGCCTTGTAAAAACGTTGATACAAGTGTTGATGCCAAGTCCTAAAATACCCAAATAACCAACGGTTAGAATGAGGTAGTTTACGCTTTTCTTTATACCTGTAGTTGCATGATCTGAATTGTAGAACGCCAAGAATAATATAACTACAGTCAAAGCAGCAAGAGAAAGCAAGCTAATTACTATTAGCAAAGTCTTTAACTTTTTGCTACTAGCAGCATAGTCATCTATCTTTCTGTTTTTCGCCATTGTTAATTTCCCCTTAAAAAACGTGCTAAAACTTTAAAAATTTATTGAAAATACATAAAATATTCTATCATTCATTCAGACACTTGTCAATTTTATTATTAATATTTAATAAATCTCTAATAATTTGTTTAATAATTGTAGCTCC
>JAUNQM010000328.1 GCA_030536165.1 Prevotellaceae bacterium
AAACGGATGCACTTTTCAAAGTACACCCGTCTGTCTATTGTAATTATATGTCTTGATAGGCTTATTAGTCAGGATAACCGACGTTCCAGTCACCGCCTTCGTCACCTCCGATATAATCGCTATTGCCGCTGTTATAATCATTTCCATTATTCACATCTGATGCGCAGATGATGTATGCGGAGTCAACGGAAAGGACTTCCATTTGCGGTGTGATATAATCTTTCTTCATAGTCGTACTTATTTCTGGTAATACTTCTTGCCGTTCTTAATCACGATGCCCTTGTAGCCTTCGTTCACACGAATTCCGTTGAGGTTGAACAAGCCGTCTCGGGCTGGAACTTGCTTGCCATATTCGCTGATTGGCGTTCTGCTGACTGTGATTTCGTCGATACCAGTTACGTTGTCATCATCGATGACCTTGATGTCGAAGGAGTTTTCCTTGGCAGATGAGCCACTTGTGCCATCACTAATCTGACTGCCCAGGTCTTCCATAGTCAGATACCAGCGCTGTGGCGAAAGAGGAATCTCGTCGTTTTCTGCCTTGCTGAGTCTGCCGCCACTCATGAAGATGTAATCCTTTGTTTTCAGTCCTGTCATCTCTTGGTATGTTCCAGTGAAGGTGTATTTGGTTTCTACGCTTGAGCATACTATGCTGTTCTTTTCTGGTTTATACATCATAGTGTTTATTGGGTATTTTATTGCGAGTGCTGCCCCTTTCTTCGATCGTATAAGGTAAGGGTGGTTTGGTTTCAGTGTTCCATGTTTCACATAGCGCACCTCCAGTTCCCTCTTTACCGTCTCACCCTCCTCGTTGGTATATTCGTGGAAGTTGTTGATAGTAGCCACGTCGAAATTTTCGCTCCAATCATCGTAACTCATTTCGAACGGCACATAAAGAGCCTGCCAGTTCGTGTTGGAGAAGTCACGGCTGTAAGTGAATCCATTTTCCACCTCGTATTCATAGTCAGAGTCATAAAAATCCTTATCCTTAAATGTCAGGTCTTTTTCTTTCAACGCCTGGTAAGAGTCATAGTCGATACGATACTGTGTATCACCCCAGGTGGTATATTCTTTTTTCTCTCCAATGAGGTATTCAAGTTCTGCCGCAATTGTTGTAACATTCCACGAACCAGGGTTACTTGTAGGTCTTTTAACCTCAAATACTATTACATCACCTTTTTTCAAGTTTGTCAATGGAACAGCATTCAAACCTCCAACATTTATCCAGTTATTTATCTGATCAATTTGATAGACTACTATCCCGTTCACATAGATTGTTATGAGATGCCTACCATAGATTGGTTCTATGTTATCCTTAAACCATTTCAGTCGGGCATGTGTTGGGGATACATTGTCGTCTCGCACCGTAAAAGTAACGGAACGGTCGAAATGTCCACGATAAAGGCTGGATTGCCATTCTTCGTTTTGATAAACATAGTGGGTCCATGCAGACCAATTGAACTTATAGCCACCGTATGTGTTTGGCCCACCTGCTACAACAAATTCCCAGTCTTGATTAGGACTGCTCGAATTTTGAGTTGTAATAGGATTAGTTTTTAATTTAGGGTATAAAACTACTTCGGCAGGATTGAGTTCCTGAGAGCAAGCAGCATCAGCATAGAATTTACCTGTCGTTATTTCTTCCCAGCACTCTTGTGCATAGCCAACGTGTGAGCTAATTGGATCAAGTTTATTATGATGTATGGCATTTGTTATTGTAAATTTGCCATCTACAAAAGTAATCTTGCAGTTTGGATTCGATCCTACTTCCTGCGAAACGATGATTCTGTAGGTTCCAACTTCTTCACCTTCCTCACGGCTTATTTTGATAGTAGCAGCCAGAGGATACTCTTCGTTTATCATTCCTTCGGTGATTGTCCACGTCAGTTCTGGGTCGTCGTCGCCTATTACCTTATCCTTATCATCTGCCGTAATAGTAATAGGAATTCCATTGTCATCGGTTCTGGTATATTCCAGACAGGCAGCAAGTGTCAGAGAACCATCCGAAGTGGCGTCACTTTTTGTCACTTCAAACTTTACTATGTCTCCCTTTTTCAAATCTGGCAATGGAACTGCAAACAGACTTCCAAGTGTTTCATCGTTATCTTGATTGATGGAATATTTAGACTCACCGTTCACATAAACTGCAACTGTAAATTCTCCACAATCGACCTCACCTTGATTC
Organism: Prevotellaceae bacterium; assembly: GCA_030536165.1. GTDB lineage: Bacteria > Bacteroidota > Bacteroidia > Bacteroidales > Bacteroidaceae > Prevotella. The sequence goes on from JAUNQM010000328.1 coordinate 2,186, forward strand.
TTATACCATTTCAGTCGGGCATTGGAAGGGTTTTCACCGCTTACTATAAACTTAACGGAGCGGGTTCCTGTATCATCCTTATTATAAGTGGTTGATGCTACCCAGTCAAACTGACAGTTTCCGTATGTAAGTGTTTCTGCAGGAGTGAAACCACTTGGAGTTATTACTGGATTATGCTTTA
>JAUNQM010000329.1 GCA_030536165.1 Prevotellaceae bacterium
CAATAATAGAAGGCATCATCTCCAATCGACGTAACCGAATTCGGGATATCAATACTTGTCAGGGTCATGCATTCACGGAAAGCAGACGCTCCAATCGAAGTCACTGTATTGGGAATCGTTGTGTTCTTGCATCCTTGAATAAGCGTATTATTTGCAGTTTCGATTATTGCATTGCAATTGTCTCTGGAGTCATACACCTTGTTACCTGTTTCAACTGTGATGTTTGTTAAACTATCACAGCCACAAAAAGCATCTTCTCCTATCGAAGTAACTGATTTTGGAATGTTAATGCTGGTTAAGCGATGACAGGGCGAGAAAGCACCCTTTCCAATCGACACGACTGAATTTGGAATGTTAACACTCGCCAATTTACCACAACAATAGAAAGCAAAATCTCCGATTGTCGTGACCGTATTCGGTAAGTAGATACTTTCCAAGATGGTATTGTAGATGAAAGCATCTTCTCCAATTGAAGTGACATCTGCGTCAAAAGTAATTACTCCCTTGCCGTCTTCATACGTATTTGACACAATGTTAGCACCAAAACCATCTTCTCTCGTGCCTAAAACAACACCTTCGGTTGTTGTGTACCAAATCTGATTGTTTGGTATTGTTTCTTCTGCACTTGCTACAATGCTTACCAACGAGAATAAGCAGAGCGCGAATAATTGTTTGAAATTTCTCATTTTCATTATGTTTTACATCGTATTATCGTACTTTTATAAAAGACCCTTGACTTTGAAACGTGATAACGAAGCTGGTTCATCTTCGGTTGCAAAATTACAAAAAGTTTTGAACAACAATGAAAAAATTTGAAGAAAAGCAGGACTTTTTGAAGAAAATCACTCATTTTTGCCGGCGGATGCAGACACAATGCAGCGCTATGGCATACCGCTGGAGGACTTTTATTTTATGAATGGTTTACTTAACCCTATTTTCAGCCCTTCACACCTCAGGTGTTACCGACGAAACACCTAAGGTGTGAGAGGTGGTGACACCTGAGGTGTGACACGTGTAGCACCTAAGGTGTGAACGGCTGAGAAAAGCCTTGCAAGTGCCTGTGAAGTATTTTCTATAGAAACCATAAAAACTTTGGCAACTATCGAAAAAAAATCGCAAAAAAGCAGGATTTTTTTTCTCTTTATGCTCATCGTGCGCACGCGCACGCGCATTATATAAATAAGGTGTAAGCAAATGGGTGTAATAACCCTTATTGACTGCCGAGGAAGAGGAAGAACATGCTGAGAAGGACGAGCAGAAGGTCGAGGGCTTTGCTGCGGAGGTTCTTCTCGTGGAAGAATAGTGCTGCACACGTGAAACTTACGATTACGCTTCCGCGGCGTATCATACTCACAATGCTTATCATGGCATCAGGGAACGTGAGGGCGTAGAAATAGGCAAAGTCGGCGGCAGACAGAAAGACGCTCACGCATACGACAGCGACCGAATATTTCCATCCTTGACGGAAACAGAACTGACGAAACACACTCTTTCGGAAGATGATAATGAGCACAACAGCCATCAACAGGCATTGATAGATGTTGTACCAGCTTTGCACAATCATGCGGTCGAGCCCTGCCCCACCCTCGCTTACGGGTGCCATAAGGTAACGGTCGTAGAGTCCGCTGATGGCTCCAAAGATGCTCTGAAGCACGACAAAGAATATCCATTTGTCGTGCTTAAAGTCAATGCCTTCGCGTTTACCGCTACGGCTAAGCATGTAGAACGATGTGATGGCAAGCATGACACCTATCCATTGGTAGAGATTCAGTCGCTCGCCAAAGACGAATATGGCTCCTATCAGCACCAACACAGGTCGCGTGGCATTGATAGGGCCTGTGATGGACAAAGGTAGATTCTTCATTCCTGCATAACCGAATATCCACGACGCGAGTACGATAAGGCTTTTCAGTATGATGAACTTATGCACGCCCCACCCTCCCCTTGCGACATGGAAGATGCTGCCGTCGAGCACGTCGGTGTTGTAAGAAAGGATGATGAACGGTATGAAAATGAACGAGCACAAGAGTGTGTTGACAAACAGCAAGACAAAGATACTGTTGCCTTTAAGTGCCCGCTTCTTGCATGTGTCATACAGTCCAAGTAGCGTTGCCGACAGGAATGAAAGGGTTAGCCAGAGCAAAGGGGATTTACGGATTTACAGATTTATTCAACATGCTTAGACAAGCCAAGCGGCAAAGCCGGTAACGCAAGTCCGTATGTCGTTTCTTTTATCTCACGCAGAGGAGCCCCCTCCATCTCCCAGTAGGGGAGTGCCTTGTTCCCCTCCTACGGGGGCAGAGATTGAGTATCTCTGCTTGCGACGACTTGACCT
>JAUNQM010000330.1 GCA_030536165.1 Prevotellaceae bacterium
GTAACGAAGGAGATTCTAAAACAAGTTTAGAATGACGTGGGAGGGTGGTTAGGATATGGTAATAAATTGTTCGAGGGAAAAAAGAATAGCAGTCATACAAATGCGTATCATGCTATTCTTTCATAACACATGTTTTTGCAGGTGAACCAAAAAAAGAAGCACATCGTGGGGATGTGCTTCTTCGGATGTATGGTGAATAGTGTTTTGCTTATTCGCCTGCGTCCATCTTAGCCTTGAGCTGTGCAAGTGCGTCGATGTCGCCGAGTGTTGTGCTTGCTGCCTGGTTCTGGATTGCAGGTGCTGCTGCTTCCTTCTTTGCAGGCTTCTTTGCTGCCTTCTTCTCGTCAGCTACTGCTGCACGCTGCTCATCTTCAAATGTGCGGCTGTGTGAGAGGATGATGCGCTTGCTGTCCTTGTTGAATTCGATTACCTTGAATGGGAGTACGTCGCCAACAACTGGTGTTGAGCCGTCTTCCTTTACGAGGTGCTTAGGAGTAGCGAAGCCTTCAACGTCCTTTTCAAGTTCGATTACTGCGCCCTTGTCCATGATTTCCTTGATTGTACCATCGTGGATTGAACCTACTGTGTAAACTTCTTCGTACTTGTTCCAAGGGTTGTCTTCGAGCTGCTTGTGGCCGAGGCTGAGACGACGGTTTTCCTTGTCTATTTCGAGAACTACTACTTCGATAGGTGCGCCTACTGATGTGAACTCTGCTGGGTGCTTAATCTTCTTTGTCCAAGAGAGGTCGCTGATGTGGATAAGTCCGTCAACGCCTTCTTCAAGTTCTACGAATACACCGAAGTTAGTGAAGTTGCGAACCTTTGCGTCGTGCTTGCTTCCAACAACGTACTTTTCTTCAATGTTCTCCCAAGGGTCAGCCTTGAGCTGCTTGATACCGAGTGACATCTTGCGCTCGTCGCGGTCGAGTGTGAGGATTTCTGCCTCTACTTCGTCGCCAACCTTGAGGAAGTCCTGAGCTGAGCGGAGGTGCTGGCTCCAAGACATTTCGCTTACGTGGATAAGACCTTCAACGCCTGTTGCAATCTCTACGAATGCACCGTAGTCAGCCATAACGACTACCTTACCCTTAACTCTGTCACCAACCTTGAGGTTTGCATCGAGTGCTTCCCATGGGTGAGGAGTGAGCTGCTTCAGACCGAGAGCGATACGCTTCTTCTCTTCGTCGAAGTCGAGGATAACAACGTTGATCTTGCTGTCGAGTGTGACAACTTCGTGTGGATCTGTTACGCGACCCCAAGAGAGGTCTGTGATGTGGATGAGTCCGTCAACACCGCCGAGGTCAACGAATACTCCGTAAGATGTGACGTTCTTAACAACGCCTTCGAGTATCTGACCCTTTTCAAGACGGCTCATGATTTCCTGCTTCTGTGCTTCGAGTTCTGCCTCGATGAGTGCCTTATGAGAAACAACGACGTTCTTGAATTCCTGGTTTATCTTGACGATCTTGAAATCCATTGTCTTGCCGACAAACTGGTCGTAGTCGCGGATTGGATGTACGTCGATCTGGCTTCCTGGGAGGAATGCTTCGATACCGAATACATCGACGATCATACCGCCCTTAGTGCGGCACTTGATAAATCCGTTGACAACTTCCTGAGAGTCGAGGGCTGCATTTACGCGTTCCCAGCTCTTGCTTGCGCGTGCCTTCTTGTGTGAGAGAAGGAGCTGACCTTTCTTGTCTTCCTGGTTCTCAACATAGACTTCTACTGTGTCGCCTACCTTGAGTTCTGGGTTGTAACGGAATTCTGAAATAGGAATAATACCATCGCTCTTGTAACCGATGTTTACTACTACTTCACGTTTGTTCATTGCGATTACAGTACCATCAACTACCTGATGCTCCTGTACTTTGTTTAGAGTCTCGTCGTAAGCTTTCTCGAGCTCTTCCTGAGACTGTGCACCTACAGCGCTGCCTTTTTCGAATGCTGCCCAGTCGAAGTCCTGCAGTGGCTGTACGTTCTTTAATTCATTTAGGTTTGACATAATGTTAATTAACTCTGGTTTTATTGATAATAAATAAAAATTTAACTTCTTTTTCGCTGTTGATATGCGTATATTCGCAAATCGGGCACAAAGTTACGACATTTTTTTGAATCCTCAAAACTTTTTGTGGTAAAATTTTGTTGATTATCAAAGATAAAACATAAAAAGGGAGCGACGGCGGTCTTTTTGCCGTGCGTAAAAATCGAAATAAACGGGATTTTATAGCATGTCGGTGGGCGACTTATTGCAATGGCTTTCGTGAGTTGTGCGATTAACTACGTAAAAAGTTGTATCAACTTTTGGGTGAAAGTTGTGTCAACTTTT
>JAUNQM010000331.1 GCA_030536165.1 Prevotellaceae bacterium
TTTTGCAAAACTTTTTTCGAGTATTAGTGACGTCTAAAGCAAGCCATGCGGACGAGTAGAGAAATGATATCGGATGTTAAGGTTTTGCCCCCCTCTCACGTCATCCTTCTTGGCCCCACATCATCCTAAATCGACGCAACTGCGAGAGGCATCAAGCTTGCTTGATATGCCCGAGCTGCAAGGAAATACCGAGCAAGGAAACGCATCTCTCGGCACAATCTTGCTTTTGTTGCTTATTATGAATGCCCTGCGAAATGTGGTTGTACAAATAAAATTATTGTTGTTCGCTAAAAGTCAGGCTGTAGGTCCGACAATCCCATAGCCCAGGGCAGAGCGCAGCGACGCCCTGGGAAACAAGTAACATCCAAAACGCCCTGTCAGGGCAAAAGCCTTATTTGAATACATTGTAGTGCTTTTGCACTTTCAGCGCGTAGTTACAATGCACCATAACACCCAAGGCGACGCTGCGCTTTGCCTTGGGCTATGAGATTTAAGCCTTACAGGCTATTTATCCAAGCCCCTTTTCTCTTTATTACTTGATTTTGACTGGTAATCAATGGGCTGTAGTCGGCGTTAATGTTTTTAGCGGACAACAATACAAAAAAATACTGCTGCGGTACATCTCGTATCGCAGCAGTATGAATATTGAGAATTTATAAGAGAATTCTTGTTTTAGAACTTGTAGCCGAGTGTCAGTAAGAGCTGGTGGCGATTGTTCTTTACCTCCGTAATCTGTGGTATGTTTACAAGGTCGACATTCTTTCCGCTGGCTGTTGTATAGCTCAGGTCACCGTTTGTGAATGGATAGAAGTCACCCTTCTGAAGGCTGCACTGGTATGCAAGGTCTGCATAGAAGTTGTTTGATGCGTGACCTACACCGGCTGTGATGCGGTTGGTTGCCTTCCAGTTTGTGAAGTCAGACTGCGATGTGTAGTAGTTACCCAACGACCAAACTGATGGGTCTTTCATACCGTTGTCCTTATACATAGCGCTTACATAGTTGTAGCCGAGGCGCAGTGCAAGCTCAGGTATTGGCTTGTATTCACCACCAATCTTCAGTGTGTGAACGCCCTTGAGCGATGCCTTTACATTTCTCGACATTGGTGTGTCTTTGCTTGTGCTTGTATAGCTGTAGCCCCATTCGTCGATGTATGAGCCGTTGTCGATGCGTGGATTTGTTGCGCCGTAGTCAGCATATTCCCATGAAGCACCGAGTGCAATATTTGTGCCGATGGTGTGACCTACGCTTGCTCCAAACTTCCAAGGAGTGTAGAATTTGTACTTGTAACTTTCGTTCATGTCGAGGTAGCCTGTGCTGCTGTCGCTGGTCTTCAACATTGTGTATGAAGAAGAACGCAGACTGTACCATGTAGGTGTTGAAACCCATACGCCAAAGCGGAATGGTGAGTTATCGATAGGGCGAATGATTGCACCAGCCTTGAGGTCGAAACCAGTACCGCTGATGACGCGCTCGTCGTATAGTCCTATGCCGAGTCGGTTGCCTGATTCATCAATGAGAGCCTCACCGTATGCAGACGATGACTCATAGTTTACGTCCTTAATGCCGAAGGTAAGTCCGAGGAAGAACTTGTTTTGGATGTTTCCAGAGACGTTGAACTCATAGTTACCGATGTAACCCTTTGTCCCGCGCTCCATATCATAGTTTGTTGCGTCATAGCAAGTATCGCCAAAGGCATTGAGGAAGCCATCGTTATTGACGTTGTAATAGAGATAGTCTAAACTGTTGTAAGTGTAATCATCAGCTGAGCCAACAATGCCAGTGCGAATCTTGCCGAATGTCTGCTTGTTTTGCGAACTACCTAAATAAGCCTCGTTTGCAGCCGAAAGAATCTGCGAGAAGTTGCGTGACTTCGTGTAGTTGAAAGCAAAGTTGAAGAATGAAACCTTGTCAGTTGATGTGTTTGTGCTCAATACGAATCCAGCTTGGTCGAAGCTCATGCGGGTAGGGGAGACGTCGTTTGTCTCGCTTGCACCGCTTTGCGATACGAAGCCGAATGATACTGATGCCATGCTGCGACGGAAGAGTCCGATACCTGCTGGGTTGGTGCTGATAGTTGAAATGTCGGCACCTAATGCTTCCATTGCGCCACCCATACCTACGTAACGTGCTGTTCCGTTGAGTTCAGGAGTCTCGATAGTTGCCATTTCGTAAGTCTCTTGTGCAGAGATGACCATTGCCTGTGTCAATACGAATGCGAAAAGAATTATTTTTTTCATATCTTTATTTTTTTTAGTAGTTAAGGAGTTAAGACGTTTGCTTTTAACGCTGTTGTACGGTTTTATCTTTTTAGATAGTTGCTGGATTTG
>JAUNQM010000070.1 GCA_030536165.1 Prevotellaceae bacterium
CAACTTTTCAGTGAAAGTTGATACAACTTTCTGACGAATCAAGCGAAGAACTTGTGCTGCGAACAAACGATAAATCGCATCAAGCTATGCATCAACCGATTAAAGGACATGTCTCGAATAAGCAAAAGGCATAGGCCAGAGTCTCCATTTTTTGTTTGAAACCCACGCAGATGAAGAGTGTTTCGCAAGGTGGCGAAGGTCTTTGCGTATCCTTTATAGTTAAGTATAGAGAAGCAACTCCATATTAAGCCCGAACAGGTCATTAGATTCGTGTTTTCGCAATAAACGTGAAATATTCGTGAATGTGCATTGAAGTTTCAAAACTTTTCGTTACTTTTGCGGTATAATTAAACATGCAACCAATAGGATATGAAAATACTTGCAGTAGGAATGAACTACGACGCACACAATAAAGAGATGCGTAATACGTTATTTAATATAGATGACGAGATTCTGAATGAGGGCCAGAATGAGATCCTGAATCAAGTTCAGAATAACGGTCTTAAAAAGCCGGAACCGGTTTTCTTCATGAAGCCGGACTCATCATTGTTCCAGAACACGAAGCCTATGTTTCTGCCAGACGGACTTGGCAGAATAGACTATGAGACGGAAGTCGTGGTGCGCATCTGCCGTATGGGAAAGTCTATCTCCCAGCGCTTTGCACACAGATACTACGACGCTGTAACCGTAGGCATCGACTTCACGGCAAGGGACTTGCAGGTGAAATGCAAGGAGAAAGGTCTGCCGTGGATGCTTTGCAAGGGGTTCGACGGAGCAACCGCCATTGGCGAATGGATAGATAAGAACGAGGTCGGCGACGTGCAAGACCTGCATTTCCACCTTGATAAGAACGGCACAACAGTACAGCAAGGTTGTACTGCTGATATGCTGCATAAGGTGGATGAACTGATTTCGCATATAAGCCAGTATATCACGCTAAAGACAGGCGACGTGCTCTTCACTGGTACACCAGCTGGTGTAGGTCCAGTAGCCATAGGCGACCACCTCGAAGGGTATCTGGAAGGAAAAAAACTATTGGAATTTAATATAAAATAATACGAGTTTCGCATATGTGATTTCACGCAGAGTGCAACTTGAAAGGCTTACGCTTTAATATCGTTTTTTGTAAACTTCTGCTGAATGCAAGCATTTGTCAGAACTTTACAAACCCGATATAAGTTCTTTTAGAACTTTCAAGTTGCATCGCAGAGAAACAGAGAACGCAAAGGCTCGTCTAATAGAAAAACTCTGCGTGAGAAAGAATAAATGATATGCGAACTTAAGGAAGTTGAACAAAAACCGCATAAGACACAAATATGATAAAGAAAATTCTACTTTTAGCGACTGTTCTCATTGCCACAGGCACGGTTAACGCACAGGACTTTATCAACCTGGGCAAATACGACTTGCGCATTGACTCCATGTTGCCTACCTACACATACATACATGAGATTGGTGCCGACTATGCCGACTCGACTTATTCTGTAGCAATCGAATACCCTGAGTTTATCGACATGACGAAGGACGAGGTAGAACGCTATTGCAAGATTGCCGGCAAGGAAAAGCCTGGAGAGATGCCCGACATCACTTCATCGTTGTGCGTAGAACGCAAGCAGGGACAGTTAGACATCAGTTTTGTGCCCATTGTCTATCGTGAGCATAAGTATCAGAAACTCGTTAGCTTCAAGCTTTCCATCGAAGGCAAGGCAAAGGTGGCAGGCAAGAAGATTAAGACAGCGACCGAGCCTCGATATGCAGCACATTCAGTGCTTGCATCAGGCAAATGGGTGAAGATAAGAGTGCCTTCGACTGGTTACTACCAGATAACAGCCGAAGCAGCAAAAAAGGTCGGTTTCACCGATATATCTCGCGTCAGAATATTCGGCTACGGTGGTGCTGTGCAACCAGAAGCCCTCACCGATGCATACCTGCGAGAGACCGACGACCTGAAGGAAATACCGGCATACATGAGCGGAAACAAAAAGGTATTTTTTGCTCAGGGATCAGTTTCGTGGCAAAGCAACACCGCAACTGCACGTAAACTTAACAACTACTCATTGTACGGGTATTACTTCCTGACAGAAGGCGACACGGCACAGACTATCACTGCCGACGAGATGAAGTCGCGCTATTACCCTGATGCCAGCGACTTCCACACGCTTTACGAAAAGGATGAATTTTCATGGTATCATGGCGGACGAGAGTTATTTGAGAAAGGCGTGATAACAGCATCGGGCAACACATATAATATTAAGAACCGAAGCAATGGCAAGAAAGGACAGTTGGCTGTCACTATCACTGCCGACGCACAAGTGTCACCTCTTGTTACCCTCAACGGCAAAGAGCTTGGCAACGTCACTATCAACGCGCCTGTAACATACAGCAAGGCAAATATCGCAACAAAGATATTCAACGTTGATAGCCTCGGCACAGACAATGTGGTTAAGATAAGTTGCAATACGAATGCCAACGTGCGACTTGACAATATCATCCTTACCACCGAAGAACCTGCACCGATGGCTGACCTTGACAACTCAAGTCTTGAGCAGCCAGAATACGTGGCATACATCGACAACCAAGACCTGCATGCCGACAGCGCATATCAGATGGTGATTGTTGTACCCGAAAGCGAGAAGTGGCTTTCACAGGCACAACGATTGAAGGCGTTGCATGAGGAAAAGGATTCAATGAGGGTGAAGATAGTTCCTGCATACGAACTTTACCACGAATTCTCAAGCGGAACGCCTGACGCAAATGCTTACCGCAGATACATGAAGATGCTCTACGACAAGGCTACATGCGAAGCCGAAATGCCTCGCTATCTGTTACTGTTCGGAAGCTGTGCATGGGACAACAGAATGATAATCGACGACTGGAAACAGACTAAGACAGAGGATTATCTGCTTTGCTACGAAAGCTCTAACTCGTTCAGCGAAACAGTATCATACATACTTGAAGACTACTTTGGCTACCTTGACGATGGAGAAGGCGGAAACCACAAGACAGACAAGACCGACCTCGGCATCGGACGTCTGACTGCTACCAACGAGGAAGAGGCAAAGATTATGGTCGATAAGATTGTCAACTACGTCAACAATGAGAATGCCGGCGACTGGCAAAACCAAATCTGCATGATTGGTGACGATGCCAACGAGAACATGCACATGGACGACGCAGAATCCATTGCACAAATAATCGAGGCACAACATCCTGGCTACAACATCAAGAGAGTATATACCGATGCCTACACATTGGAGAGAGGTGCATCGGGTGATACCTATCCAGAGGTGACAAAGATTCTAAAAGAGCAGATGACAAAAGGCGCGCTCATCATGAACTATACCGGTCATGGTTCTGCATCACAGATATCACACGAGAAGATTCTTGTTAGAAACGACTTCTCAAGCAACTCGACAAAAGGGCTGCCAATGTGGATTACAGCATCGTGCGACATCATGCCAATCGACGCAAAGACTGAAAACCACGGAGAGAATGCCATGCTGAACCCTAACGGCGGCGCGATTGCATTCCTCGGCACTACGCGAACTGTATATGCAAACTACAACCGCAAGATAAACCAACTCTACACGAACTTCGTGCTGAGTTCAACTAATGGTGTGCAAAACTCAATAGGCGACGCATTGCGTCTGGCAAAGAACAAGCTCGTAGATGGAACTTCCAGTCAAGACCTTTCAGAAAACAAGTTCCACTTCGTGCTGCTTGGCGACCCTGCAATGAAACTCGCTTGTCCGCAGATGAACATCGTAATCGACAGCATAAACGGTAAGGCTGTAAATGGCGATAACTTCACGCTACCTGCAGGAGGAAGTGTAAGCATTGTTGGACATATTGGCGAAGCTGATGAGGTTGATGCATCATTCAACGGCAAAATCACAGCCAACATCAAAGATGCAAAGGAGACAATAGTCTGCAACGACTGGGACAGATGCGGAAAGAAATTCACTTACGAAGACTACACCAGCACTATCTTCAACGGCACAGACAGCATCCGCGGTGGAAAGTTCAACCTCCACGTAGCCATACCTCTCGATATCAGTTACAGCGACATCGAAGGTCTGATGACTTTCTACGCAATAAACAGCGACAACACAAAGAGTGCCCACGGACTGTTCAACGAGTATGTGCTCAATGGCTCTGCTATCGAAGGTAACGACTCGATTGGTCCTTCAATCTACTGCTACCTCAACTCGCCATCGTTTGTTGATGGGCAAGATGTGAACACTACGCCGTACTTCTACGCAGAGGTAAACGATAAGGATGGTGTGAATACAAGCACCAGCGGAATCGGTCATGAGATGGTACTCATCATCGACGGTGACATGTATCAGACCTATAACCTCAACGATTACTTCCTCTACGATTTCGGCACATTCACTTCAGGAAGCCTGTCATATTCATTGCCAGAACTCACAGAAGGACCGCACACCTTGCTGTTCCGCGCATGGGACATGCTCAACAACTCATCGAGCACGCAGCTTACATTCAATGTAAAGAAAGGCATCGACTCTAAGATTTACGACATCTATGCCACAGAGAATCCTGCAAGATACAACACTCAGTTCGTGCTTCGCTACGACCGTCCTGGCTCACCTGTAGATATTACATTCGAGGTTTATGACATGCTCGGACGACTCATTTGGCGCAAGACAGAGAATAATGTCTATACCAACGGAACTTACTACATGACTTGGAACTTGCAGTCAAACAACCATCAGGACGTAGGCACAGGCGTATATCTCTATCGTGCAAGAGTGGCTTGCGAGGGAAGTTCCGAATCACTGAAAGCAAAGAAAATAATTGTCGTTCGGCAATAAAAAGGCTTTTTTTCAGTTATATTATATAAAGGTATTAAGAAAGAAAAGATGAAAATAAGAAGAAGATTACTGATGATTATGCTTGCAGCCTCAACGACAGCAAACATTTTCGCACAAGACATAAAGAATCAGTTCAACCCCGTTGACTATGCCGTAACCTCACTCATGATTGCACCTGACGCAAAGGGTGCAGGCTTCGGCGACGCAGGTGCAGCTACTGATCCTGATGCAAACTCTCAATACTGGAACCCTGCCAAGTATCCGTTCTGCATCAGTCGTGCGGGCGTTGCCATCAACTATACTCCCTGGTTACGCCAGTTGGTTAACGATATGGGACTTGCAAATCTTTCTGGCTACTATCGTCTGGGCGACTACTCTGCATTGTCAGCTTCATTCCGCTACTTCACTCTCGGTGAAGTCTATACGAGCTATGACGAAAATGCGATGACTATCAAGCCTTACGAAATGGCATTCGACATCGGTGTTTCACGTATGTTGAGCGAATCATTCTCGTTGGCTGTTGCAGGTCGTTTCATTATGTCCGACCTTCGACTTTCGCAGGAAGCCGACCAGAAAGCAGCAACTGCATTTGCTGCCGATATAGCGATGTACTATAATAAGTATTTCAACATGGGCAACCGCGAATGCCTATTTGGATTTGGTACTAACATCAGCAATATTGGTTCAAAGATAAACTTCTCTGGCGACGACTATAGCTACTTCATACCAACCAACCTTAGGCTTGGTCTTAACCTTACGTTGCCTGTAGATGAATACAACAAGTTCTCTATCGCAGCTGATGCAAACAAACTGCTTGTTCCTACGCGACCAACAGAGGAACAATACCAAGAAGACCTTGCTGCAGGCAAGACTGATTGTTTAGATTATCAGTCATATCTGCAAGATAACTATTACAACATCAGTTCTATCAAAGGTATCTTCAAGAGTTTCGGCGACGCGCCTAACGGCTTCAAGGAGGAAATGGAAGAGATTCAGTGGAGCATTGGTGCTGAATATACTTACCACGACCAGTTCTCTATTCGTGGAGGCTATCACCACGAAGCAGAGAACAAGGGTAACAGAAAGTATTTTACCATTGGTGCAGGCTTCAAGATGAGTGTATTCTCACTCGATGTTGGCTATGTTATCGCAACTGCCAAGAGTAATCCTCTCGACCAGACAATGCGTTTCTCGCTTGCCTTCGACATGGACGGCATCAACGACCTCTTCAAGAGAGGGAATAGATAATTCCACAAAAGACGAAACATCGAAACCTCGAATTATCGAAACAACCAACAATGATACGCATCGGCTTTGGATATGACGTGCACCAGCTTGTTGAAGGACGTGACCTTTGGCTTGGTGGAATAAAACTGTCCCACACAAAAGGATTACTCGGACACAGCGATGCCGACGTTCTTATCCATGCCTTGTGCGATGCCATTCTCGGTGCAGCAAACATGCGCGACATCGGGTATCATTTCCCCGACACTTCAAAAGAAACACTCGATATCGACAGTAAGATTCTTCTGAGGAAAACAATCGAAATGATTTCTACAAAAGGCTATTCATTTGGTAACGCAGACATCACCGTATGTGCCGAACATCCCAAACTGAATCCTCACGTTGAAGAAATGAAACAATGTCTTGCCGCTGTTATTGGCACAGAAGTTGACAACATTTCAATCAAGGCAACCACAACCGAAAAGTTAGGCTTCACAGGACGTGAAGAAGGCATTTCTGCATACGCCGTAGTGCTTATCAATTCATAACTTTCCTGTTTTCATAGGTAGTATAGAAATTCTATAAAACCCATCCATAAATACCCCCCGATGCAGTGGACTGATAGAATACGACAAGTCAAAATCGTTCTTGTTGTCGCAGCAATCATCATTGCCGTGGCATCTCTTGTCGTGTCTAATTACCTTGTACGCGACCTTTCACGCGAAGAGCAGCAGAACATGGAAGTGTGGGCTGAGGCTATGCGAGCCTTCAGTACTGCCGACGAAAACACTGACCTTAACCTTGCCCTCAAGGTGCTTGAAGGCAACAATACCATCCCTATTGTAGTTAAAGACCGCACGGGCAACGTAATCGATAAGAGAAACATCACCGACTCGCTCGACATTCATCACATTGCAACAAGCAACGAATTCATACGCATCTATCTTGAAGAAGATACTGCACAAAGCGATTATATAGATGTATGCTACGAAGAATCAATCATGCTAAAGCGACTTGCTACCTACCCTTACGTGCAACTTGGCATTGTTCTCATCTTCGTCATCATTGCTATCTTTGCATTGCTCACCTCAAAGAAAGCCGAGCAGAACAAGGTATGGGTCGGACTGTCGAAAGAGACTGCCCACCAACTCGGCACGCCTATCTCGTCGCTTATGGCATGGACTGAAGTTTTGAAGGAAAACTACCCTGACGACGACCTTTTGCCTGAGATGGAGAAAGACATCAAGCGCCTCCAGCTTATCGCTGAGCGCTTCTCAAAGATTGGATCGGTGCCTGAACCAAAGCAGACTTCGCTGACCGAAGTTCTAAATCATGTGATTGAATACATGGACCGCCGCACGTCGTCAAAGGTGCAGATTATTCGCGAATTCCCTGCCACTGATGCTATCGTAAGCATCAATGCATCATTGTTTGAGTGGGTCATAGAGAACCTCTGCAAGAATGCCGTCGATGCGATGGAAGGCTCAGGAATCATTCGGCTGCACTATGAAACCATTGCCGACAAGGTCATACTCGATGTTTCCGACAACGGCAAAGGCATCCGCAAAAAGAACCTGCAGACAGTCTTCAAGCCTGGATTTACGACAAAGTCACGCGGATGGGGCTTAGGTCTATCGCTTGCAAAGCGCATTGTCGAGGAATACCACGGCGGAAAGATTTTTGTCAAGAGTTCTGAAGTGGGTAAAGGCACGACATTCCGCATTGAATTAAAAGCATAGCATTATGGTGCTTTGTTTTTCGAAATATCGAGAACACGAAATATCGAAATAACCATAAAACCGCCCAACCCTACAACTTATGAAACCATTATCACTACTTTCCATCGTTTTCCTATTTGCAAGCACCTGCAACGCACAAACCACAGGCAAAGACATCCCTTTCGTTTACGAAAAAGCCAACATGGGTGCAGAATATCCAGCACCTCAAAAGATTGAGTTCGATAAGTTACCTGTCATCACTAACCTCCCCGACCCTTTCCTCTTTGCTGACGGAACACGCAGCACCGAATTTAAGGACTGGGAGCGCCACCGCAAAGAGATAATCACTCGCATCGAACAATATGAGATAGGCTCCATTCCTTCAATGGAAGGCATGCGGCTCAGTGCTATTCTTCAAGCCGACACTGCAAAAAGTCCTACCCCACCCGCTACAGAGAAGCGGGCTTTCTCGCCTTTCGGAGCGAAGCCTGAAGGCGGTTTCGCACTCACTGTTACCGTAACAGCCCCTAACGGAAAGAGCATCGACGTCAAGGCACACATCACCTACCCGAAAACAGGCAACGCCCCCTACCCTGCCATCATCGGTATTGCCAACTGCTTACCTGCGCCTTTATTCCTCGAAAGAGGATGCGCACTCATCAACTTCGACTTCAACACCGTCTGCGCACATCAGCAGAAACGTGGCAGCGAGCCAATCAACACCCTCTATCCTGAACTCATCGACAACGGTGCGTACAGCTATTGGCCTTGGGGCGTAAGCCGAATCATCGACGGACTCGAGCAACTCGGAGTGAACAACACTCGCATCGACACCCGTCATCTTGCAGTAAGCGGATGCTCATGGGGAGGCAAGGCTGCACTCTTTTCTGGTGCATTCGACGAGCGTATATGCCTCGTAATACCACAGGAGCCAGGCGGTGGAGGTGCAGCTTCGTGGCGTGTAAGCGAGACCCTGGGCGAGGTTGAACGTGTGCATAACACCGATGGACACTGGTTCCTCGAAAGCATGAAGACAATCTTCGGCGAAAAAAATGTAACACGTCTTCCAGCCGACCACCACCAGTTGGCAGCATTGGTAGCCCCACGCGCACTGCTTCTCTTTGGCAATCCAGACTATAAATGGCTTGCAGACGAATCAATGTATGTCACATGCAAAGCCGTGAAAGAAGTCTATCGCACATTTGGCATCACCGACCGCTTTGCATACTCCATCCGCGACAAACACATGCACTGCCAACTTCCAAAGGATGATTATGCACTCCTTGCTGCGTTCATAGACAAGTTCCTTTTAGGCAAGCAAGCCGACACCGAAGCAGAGTATGCACCTATGTTCGCCGACAAGGATTGGAAGCAGTGGATGTGGAAATAAGACACGTTTTTTATTATTACCGCAAATTCCCGAACTCCCTGTTTTACAACGTAAAAGACACACGCACGAGGCAACGAGGCATCTACAGCAGTCAGCTATCACTTATCACACCCCTCCACACCTCAGGTGTTAAGCTTTTCACACCAAAGGTGTAACCACCCCTCACACCTGAGGTATGACACGCTAAACACCTGAGGTGTGGAAGGCATAGATAAGCATCAATTAAATTGATGGCACAAAAAAAGTCCCGTAGAGGGACCTGTAATTAGAGTATTCAATAAAAGGCT
>JAUNQM010000071.1 GCA_030536165.1 Prevotellaceae bacterium
AAATCGACCCTGAATGGGTCGCACTTTCAATAATGGTACGAATATAGTACGACCCTGTTAGGGTCGAAGGTTGATTTAGGCTTTGCTATCTGCAGGTCTGCGACCCGCAGTTAACATAGTAAGACCTCTCCGAGGTCTCAATACTCAAAAAAAGACACATCATGTATGTAGCACTAACACTAATATTGATAGAAGATTCTATTCCAAAACCATAGCATCAGTAGTGATGTTACAACAAAAAAAGCAGAGACGCCTCAATAGGAAGGTGTCTCCGCTTGCTTGCTAATATATTTTCGTCTTACCAGCCGAAGTAATCTAATTCGTCGTCTTTGCTATATGCATCGCTAGGATTAACAGGTGTATTGTCCATTTTCAATGAATCAGCAATTATATGCTCTGTCGTGAGAGCTACAACCTTATTTGAAGGGCTAATATAAGTCTTTTTCATAATCATCTATTTTATTTAATGTATTTTTTACCATTCACGATTACAATTCCCTTATAGCTGCTGTCAACACGCACGCCATTGAGATTATATAGAGCGTTGTCAATTGTCCATTGTCCATTGTCAATTGTTTCAATGCCTGTTACCTCGCCGAATACAACTTCTAATGCGTCCTTTGCACTTGGAGCAGCATTTATGTATGCTTTGTGGTGTGCAAGATGACCTGCTGTTGCTGGGTGGAACATGCCGTCTGCTGCAAGAATGTATTCACCGCCAGCAAGGTCTGCACCTGTAGGAGCACCAACGAGTTCGTTGCCAGTTACGTCAGCAGTTGCAGCATCTTTTGAGAATGTAAATACAGCCTTCTCAGCAGCAGTTCCTTTTACAATAACACCAGTTCCTGCAGGAATGATGCCTGTAACTTCTGTGAGAGCAACGCTATTGCCACTGACAACTCCTTTATATGCAGTCACGCCTGTAGGTAATGTGAAGTTGTAAGGCAAGCAGAGTGTATTATAGCCTGCATCAGAGATTGTGAGAGAGTTTGTTACATATACAGGGTCTGCAACGATTCTTACAAAGTCTGAATAGTATGTAGATTTGGTGCCTGTAATTTCTACAGTTCCTTCAACGTAGCAATCTGTGATGTATAAGTCGCCTCCGAGATTACAGTTTGGAATAAATGCTCCACCATTTGTTGATTTACTAGTGCCTGCGCAAATAACCTTTCCTGTAAAACTACAATTGCTCAATGTGCAGTTACCTGTACCTGATGCACAAGGTGTGAAACCAGCCCATCCCTTAGTTGGGTTCTTTGTCAAAGTCAGGGTTCCGTTGTATGCACAATTGTTGAATGTACCATTTTTTATCATACCAGCAAAGCCGCCTACGTATGTTGAAGCGAGAGTTTCATCAATATTGCAAGTGATATTGATGTTGCTGATGATGTTTGAAATCTCGTTGAAACTATTTGCCTTGCCAACAACACTTCCATAGTTTCCCTTTTCTTTGCCTGTATTGATTTTCATTGTACCATTTAAGGTAAGGTTTTTGATAGTGACGCTGCTATTGTTAACCTGACCAACAAATCCCCAATATAATCCTGATTTGCCAGCAGTAATGTTAAGACCAGAGATTGTGTGACCATTTCCTTCGATGCATCCATTGAAATTACTGCTCACACCGCACTTCCAGTTGTTGCCAGTCATGTCAAGGTCGTTTGCAATATAGAAGTTGTCTGTGCATGCTGATCCGCTTACTTCTGTGATGTAGCACATCCATGCTAATTCCTGTGAAGTAGTGACGTTGTACCATCCCTCAAATTCTCCACTTGTGATTTTCTCAGGCTCTTTGTAGTTGCCTTCGTCATACCAGTTTGTTGCTGCATTGGCAATCAGGGCCATGCACAGCATGATTGTTAACGTAAAAAAATTCTTCATGTTTGATTGTTTTTAGGTTTGATAAATGTGATATAATGTTTTTACTATAATGAAGAACACCCGAAGTTCGTGGACTACGTAATTGATTGTGAAAAAATATTTTCATTCCCTCCCCCATAGGGGGAGGTAGGGCGAGTTGTGGCTTTTCATAGCCCTCCACACCTAAGGTGTTACGCGTGTCACTCCTCAGGTGTGACTACCCCTCACACCTAAGGTGTGGCAGGTTTTACACCTTAGGTGTGGAGGGCTAAAAATAGCAACAACCCCATATAGTTTATTAAATCTATAGGGGTTGTGAATTTTTTGTGAAAAAAGCAGGACTTTTTCCCGTTTTCTGCTCATCGCGTGCGTGCGCGCGTTATTTAATAAGGTGTAGTATCATGTACAATTTACCATTTACAATGTACAATTTGGGGTAATATTGAAGCAAACTACTGCCAGCAATTGGCCATTATCCAACATTGAGACATGTGCAATTGACCATTTACCATGTACAATTTTACTTTCCTTGCGCTTGATTGACGGCGCGGATGGCTACATCTTGCAGATATTTGCACGTCTGCGGGTCGAGGTCGCAGGTGGCTGTAGCGGGGCTAAACGTGCCGCCGTAGATGATAATGTAGTTCACGCATGCCTTGAGATAGGCTCCGAACTCGGACTGATGATGGTTGTCGGAACGGAGCAATACGATGTCGGGACGCTCTGCGCGCACAATGGCAAAGGCATCGCCGATAGGCGAGATGCAGTCCATTGGCTTCATGCCGAGCTTTTTCAGCGCTTTGTTCATGGCTTTGAGATAGAGGCGAGTGCCGACGACAAGGTTTCGGTCGAACTCTTCGTAAGAGCCGAATCCGCGGTAATTATCCTTGCCGTAGCTCCATGTGCGCTCAAGAATGATGCGTGCATCAGCGCTGTTGGCACGTATGCGTGTGGCTATCTCTTGTGCATCTTTCAGCGCGTGTTCCCATCGCTTAGGCTCGTGGGCATAGTAAGCTTCTGCCATGCTGCGGTCTTGGAGCATGACTACGTTGTTGTCGTGGCGTTCAATGGCTTTGATGGTCTTGTCGCTGACAAGATGACGCTTGAACGACATACCGCCTGCGTATGACGACTTGACTGCCGTAGGGTGCCCGTTGCTGTTGCAGATGCGTTTCAGCATGGAGTCGGTCTTGAACACGTATGTGAAGCTGTTGCCGATGCAGAGGACCTTCAAGGAATCCTGAGCAGACACGGTGCTGCTCAGGATTGCGATAGAGAGAAATATAAATATTTTTTTCATTGCGATTTAATCGATGTTTCGATAATTCGATTTTTCGAGACTCTTTACTTCACCAGATACTTCTTGCCGTCCTTGATGACAATGCCCTTGTAGTTTTCGCCTACACGCACACCCTGAAGGTTGTATGCCGAACCTTGAACCTGGTACTTTGAACCTTGAACCTCATTGATACCAGTTGGCGTGTCAGGGTTGTTGCTATAGAGACCTTCTTCAATCATATAGACAATACCGTGGGTCTTGTCGGCAATTGGGTTGAGGTCAACAGGCTGTCCGTTGTCGATGTTTTGGTAGTAGAGTGGCTCGGTTGTGTTGCCCTCGTTGAGCAGATAGCAGAGTTCACCGCTGTTCATCTGTTCTACGGTTGCATCGATAGGCTTTACGCTTTCGGCAGAACCTGTAGCTGTGAGACCTACGTTGTAGTTGTTCTGGCATGTAGATTCACCCTGGCCATCGCTTCCGAATGTACCATAGATGATGCCGTAGTTGTTAGGAGCTTTGGCTACAGTCATCTCGCCTGCTGCGTAGCAGTTCTTGATTGTGCAGACGCTCTTGTAGAGACGTGGGTAGCCACAGATAGCAGCACCATACTTTACGGTTGAAGTGTTCTGAGCATCAATCTTACCATTGAACCAGCAACCATTCATGCCGCCAGTCTTGGTAGTGTTAGAGTTGAATGTGCCAACGAGTCCTGCCCATCCTGAAGAAACCTTACCTGTGGCAGCGATTGTGAATGTGCCGTTGTACGAGCAAGAAAGGAAGTTTGTGCCCTTTACGCGACCTGCAATACCACCGATGTATGCAGCGTCGGCTCCATCGGCAATAGTGATGTCAACATAGCTGTGAACATTCTCGACTAATGCTAATGCATTTGCCAGACCAACCAGTGTACCATAGTCGGCATTGCTACCAGTGTGGGCTGTAGTGATTTCCATCTTACCATAGAGACTGAGATCCTTGATGACTGAAGTAGAGTTAGTCTGACCGATGAGACCTGTGTTCACGTCTGCAGC
Source organism: Prevotellaceae bacterium (assembly GCA_030536165.1). Taxonomy (GTDB): domain Bacteria; phylum Bacteroidota; class Bacteroidia; order Bacteroidales; family Bacteroidaceae; genus Prevotella. Next base: position 4,174 of record JAUNQM010000071.1, read on the forward strand.
AGCAGGATTGAGGTAGAGGTTCTTGATTGCGTGACCACCACCGTTGATGTTGCCGTTGAACGAGTTTCCAAGACCTATTGGTGTCCACTTTTTGTTGCCGAGGTCAATGTCCTTTGTGATAAGCACGTTTCCACCAAATGTAGCCTCACTTGTTTGTTTTGCAATCCATGCGAGCTCGTCGCCCGAAGTGACGATGTACCATTCGTTAGAGCCCTTCAAAGGTTCAACTGCAGTAGTTCCGTCCCATACTTCTGCAACGATTGGCTGTGCAGGTATGCCCTCGTTAGGGTCGAGAGAGATGCTGTCGGCGCTTGTCTTGTCCCATATCTTGAGGTTAGGCACAATCTGCATTGCGTTGATGGCGTATGTCTTGCCTTCTTCAGAGAGGATGCTGAGGAAGATGCGTCCGTAGAGGTCGGCCTTAACTTGCTTTGCCCAAACAATTGTAGATGCGTTGTTGGCAATGTCGATGCTTACTGAATCAGAAGTCTCGCCAGTGGCAACATATTTAGTTGTCAGGGTTTCGTCAGACTTGTAAGAACCGAAGAAGCCGAGGTCGTAAGCCTGGTCAGGGTAGAGACCTGCGATGGTGATTTGTGCGGTGTCGCCCTGTGAGATGAATGCAGTCTGGCTTACTTCCTGTGGCATTGTCCAGTCAGTTGTGGTCTCTGCGGCACCGTCAGTGTAATCGCCAGTCATTGTAGTGTTCATTGTCACGTTGACAGAAGTCTGTCCGAGTTTGTTGTCAACGATATACTCAAGTACAGAGCTCATTGCAGGGTTTGTTACTGCGTTCCATGTTGTGCCGCCGTATTCAGCGTTGCGCTTTGAGTCGAAGCTGATGTTGACAGGACGGTTCAATGGCTTGTTTGTCATGTCAGGGTTCACGCCCCATTCCTTCGACATATCGGTAATCTCGAATGGCTTAAGGCAAGCGTAGTGAACGGCATTCTTCAGCAGTTCAGCCATGTTGTCGGAGATGGTTGATGGCTTGTAGTCGATGGTGAGAGCCGACTCACCAAAGATTGTTTCATACCATACAAGACTCAACTGATAGCGACCGTGGTCGTAGTTCATGTGATAACCGTCGCGAGTCATGTTCTGACCGATGTAAGTAGTGCGGCAGTTCTGTACCGATGTGCCTGCAGGGATAAGGAGGTCGGCATGGATAGAGTCTGCCACCTTAATATATGCATCGCGCACGGCTTCGTACATTCTAATCTGGTCGCGACCGTAGTAAGTCTCGAAGTTAGCCTTTGTGCATCCCTCGTCGTCAGCCCAAGTTGAGAATACAACAACCTTCAGAGCTGGATTATTCACGTTAGCCTTAACAGAGTCGAGGAGTTCTGTGATGTAAGGATAGAAGCTCTTTTCAACGCCACCGTCGTAGTGCGACTGCTGAATTACAACATAGTCCCAAGGCTCATCCTTGATTGCAGTCATCATTTCAGAGTTGCCCTTTGTGGTTGTGTTGTAATCTACGTTCTTGTAGTATTTATAGTCTGCAGCGTGAGCCTTTAGGTTGTTCACATGGTCAGAAAGACTTGTGCCGCCGATATAAGGCCAACCAAAGATAACCTTCTTGCCGCCAGACTTGCAGATAGGAGCGAAGTAGCTCTGCAGGGCATCCATAGTGAAACTGTTACCGATGCCGAGGATGCGGATTACGTCGTCGTCCTTTGCATAGAAGTGAGCGTAGAGTGTGGTGTCGGATGTGACAACGCTTTCAGCCGTGAACTGTGTTCCGGCAGTTGCCTGGTCATACCATCCGATGAATGGGTTCTCTGCATTCACAGGCTCTGCTGGCAAGACAACCTTTCCGTTGGTGTAGGTTGCTGCATAGAGTGTGTCTTCAACCATGAAGCTTACTTCAAACACTTGGTTCTTTTCAGTGCGAGCCACTGGATAAGATTCTGCATCCTTCAAGTTCTGTCCGAATGCTTCGCCCAGCATGTGGCAGAGCTCACCGCTGTGAATCTGGTCCATCGTTGTCTGCGTAGCATAGCTGTCAGTTGCAGCGAGAGTGAAGTTGTTGTTTGCAACCGTTGTGCCTGCTGCTGCACCGAATGCAGGATATTCAGAGATTGCGTAGTTGTTTTCGATAGTGCAAGTGCCCTTTGTCAATGCAGGATAACCTACGAGCGCACCCTTATATTTATAGTCGGCTGTGCTTTCGCATGTGATAGTTCCGCTCATCCAACTGTTGCTGAGACCACCTGTTGCACCAGAAGTCGTTGAGTTGAATGTGCCGACGATGCCGCCCCAGCCTTTGGTGAATGAAGCGCCAGAGGCAATTGTGAGTGTGCCTTCGTATGAGCAACCTTCAAATGTAGTAGCCTTCACACGACCAGCAAGACCGCCGAGATAGCCTCCGTTTGCAGTGCTGTCGGTTACGTTAACGAAGCTGTGGCAATTAGTCACCTTACCGAGTGCGTTTGCAAAACCGATGAGCGAGCCAACGCTGTTGTTTGATGTCGTCTCTGGCAGAATCATCTCGCCGTAGATGGTGAGATCAGAGATTGAAGCTGTCTTGCTGTTCATCTGACCCACAAGACCAGTATAGTCAACAGCACCCTCTGGACGGATATAAAGTCCCTTGATGTAGTGACCTTGTCCGTCGATGCTTCCGTTATAGTAGTTGTCCTGTCCTATTGGAGTCCAGAGCTTGCCACCGAGGTCGATGTTCTTGTCGATGATGATGCTTTCTGCATAGACACCCTTGTTTGATTCAGCTGCAATCCATGCGAGTTCAGCACCAGTCGTGATAACATACACGCCTTGTTCGTTCTTCTGTGGCTCAGTCAGAGTTGTACCGTCCCAGATGTCCTTTGGTACTTCAGTGAATTGCGCATAGAGGGTCATATCCTTGTCGGCCACAGTTGTTGCATCAACCTTGTTGCCTTCTTCTGCTGCGTCAAACCAGCCATTGAAACTATAGTCTGGTTTCTCAGGGTCAGTAGGGAAGGTGATAGTCTCGTTGTTATAGCCTGATGCATAAACCTCGCTGTCAACCATGAAAGTAGTCTTATACACATTCTTGCCAGCAATAGGCATTGGTGTGCTTTCGGCATTGCTTAAGTCCTGTGTGAAGGCATGGCCGCCGTTGTTGAGCATGTAGCAGAGTTCACCGCTGTGCAGTTGGTCTGCAGTAACTTTCGTTGAGTATGCATCTGCATCTCCAACGACGTAGTTGTTCTCTATGATGGTCTGCGAACCGATACCTGTAACCTGACCAACGATAACGCCATTGTTTGTAGGCGATGTAGTGAAGTTGAGAACGCCGTTCACGTAGTTGTTTGCGATAGTAAACTCACCTTTGCTTAGGTTAGCATAGCCTACCAGACCAGCACTGCCCGATGCACCGATGGTGCCATTGGCATTGATAGTGCCGCAGAAGACACTATTCTTCACCGAACCTTTTGCACCGCTCGTGCTTGAGTTTGGAGTGCCGAGAATACCACCCAGACCTTTACCTATCTGTGAACCAGCAGGGACTGTGATGGTGCCTGAATAAGAACAGCCGATGATATTCGTAGCCTTGCAGCGACCGATAAGACCGCCCATGTAACTACCAGCTTTGCCTGTAGTGGTGATGTTCACCGAACTGTGGCAGTTCTCTACCGTAGCTAAAGCATTTGCAAAACCGATGAGTGTGCCAAAGTCAGCACCCTTCGATGTGGCATTGATTACCATCGTGCCTTCGAGGTTGAGGTTTTTGATGACCGCCGTCTTGCTTGCCATACCGCCGATTAAGCCTGCACTGAAGTCGTCGGTTGCAGTCTGAAGGTCCATACCTTTAATGGTGTGTCCTTGTCCGTCGATGCTTCCATTGAAATACTTGCCCGTAGCACCACTTGTTGTACTACCATTGTAGCCTAACGGTGTCCACAGTTTACCCGAGAGGTCGATGTCGTTAGCGATTACCAGATTGTCGGTAAACGCATCCGTGAGGTTCTGCTTAGCCACCCATGCCAATTCTTCGGCCTTAGTGATGACGTAAGCTCCGTCTGAGTTCTTTGCAGGTTCAACTGCAAAGTCAATCCAGTTGTCAGCAAAGCCAACTATGGCTTGCAGACAAACAACTAAAACTAATAAAACGCGTTTCATAAATAGATTGTTAATATAATAATAAAATATACCTATTATTATATAACCTGAAACGGCGATTGTACGTAAAAAATCTTATGGAAAAGATAGCTATTCTATAAAGCATAGAAAAGCTATAAACGCTATAGATACAAAAACACAAACAGCAGCAAGACTGGATTGTTGACGTTCTTCTTTAGGTCTTTGAGTGCAAGGTGTATGTGTTCTTCTACTGTGCGCGGTGAGATGCCCATCTTGCTGGCAATGTCCTTCGTCGATAACTGCTCAAAACGACTCATGCGGAATATCTCGCGACGCTTTGGTGGCATCTGCTCAATCAAGTTCGCCACCTTATTGCTGAGTTCGCTGAAGGTTAATTCTTCGAAAGGAGTGCTTGCAGCAGGGTTTTCTATCACCTTGCTGATGCCTGCTCCTAACTCGCTCATTGCCGATGTGCGACGGTTGCGCAGCATGCGGAAGTGGTTGAAGATTTCATACTTCGACATGACGTAGAGGTATGCAGTGAGCGAAAGGTTCTCGTCGAGTTTCTCACGATTTATCCAAAGTTTCATGAAGATGTTCTGTGCAATGTCGTCAGCCACGTCGTTGTCCTTGACCATTGCAGAGATGAACTGGCGGTATTTTTCGCGATAACGGGTAAAAAGAGTCTCGAAGGCGGCATAGTCGCCTTCTTTCAGAAATCGCATTAAATACCTATCGTCGTCGAAACCTCGCATGCTTAAGTTCTTATTGTCTTCTTACGCTTTTCGAAACATCGAAATATCGAAACCTCGCCACGTTCGTCATCCTGAACTTGATTCAGGATCTCCTTCGGAACGAATCGAGATATCGAAAAAGCTATCATAGTAATTTTGCTTTGCAAAAATAGGAAAAATATTACAAACAAGCAAATTTTATCGTCATTTTTGCATGCGACTTGAAACCTGAAACCAGAAACTTGAAACCACAACCGATGATGTTGTTATGCTTGGAGCATATTCTGGAAGGGTTTCTCGCCTTCAGCAGGGGGACTTGAGCAGATTGCGTTTGCCACTCATCGCATATCGTCGCACTACTTGTCACTATGCTTCACTCAACACGTCCGTTTAACTCGAAAAAAGTTTTGCAAAACTTCCGACAAAGTTTTTC
>JAUNQM010000332.1 GCA_030536165.1 Prevotellaceae bacterium
GGTGTGAACACCACTAACACCTAAGGTGTGACGACCGAAACACCTAAGGTGTGGAGGGCTCAAATAAGCGACAAGTCGGGGTGATTTGTTAAAAAAACGCAAAACTATATTATAAGTTCAAAATATATTACTATCTTTGTGTGCCTAATGTGCTATTTGAAACGAAAATGCAGCATAGGCGACCAAAACCAACAATGCTATAAACGAGAACCATAAAATATTATTTACTAACAAACTAACTAACTCCTATCATGAAAAAACTTTTACTTGCAACCTCCACCCTACTCTTTGCCGCATTCACATGGGCAGGAATCATCGGCGACGCTAATAATGACGGTTTCGTAGATGTAGCAGACATCACGTCTATTGCCTCGCACATTCTAGGAACCACCCCAGAAGGTTTCAGCGCAGAGAATGCAGACGTGAATGGCGACGGAACTATCGACGTTGCCGACATCACAGGTACGGCACAAATAATACTCGGAGGTCCGACAATCGACGACAATACAGTGCTCGTGAACTACAACGGAACGACTGCCAACGTACAGGTAGCCAACAACATCAAAGACATGATTAGCGTGACCGTCGATGGTGCCGATGTAAGCATCGTTGCCGCAGAAGCATTGGATAAGGAAGTAAACTACATCCTCAGAGGTACGACTACCGATGGCATGTTTATGATGGACGGCGACTATAAGTGCACCATCACGCTCGACGGCGTAAGCATTACCAACAACGACAACGCCGCAATTGACATCGAATGTGGCAAGAGAATCGCTATCGTTGCTGCCGACAAGACAGGAAACTCCTTCACAGACGGCACAGGAAAGCAGAAAGCAGCTTTCTTCGTCAAGGGACATGCTGAAATCGAAGGCGGAGGAACAATAAATATTATAGGAAATGCAAAGCACGCATACCGCTCTGACGAATATACTCAGCTGAAAAAGAAGTTCACGGGTCAGTTCAATGTTCTTGCTTCGGCAAGCGATGGAATGCACGTAGGACAGTATTTCCAGATGAACAACGGTAACGTGAATATCAGCAACATCGGCGGCGATGGCATTCAGGTTGAAGGCGAAAAGAAGTCGGAAGAAGCCGACAATGGTAACTGCATAATCAAGGGTGGCGCAATCAACATCACAGTTGATTCGATAGACAACGACGCACTCAACATCGATAGCCTCGTGATTATCAGTGGTGGAAAGATTGACATTGTCAACAACGGCGGTGCAAGATGGGAAGAAGAAGAGCAAGGCATTGGCGGAAGCGCTGCCATAAGCGGCAAGGCATTCACCTGCTCTGACGCAACAATCAACATCAAAGCCACAGGCGCAGGCGGCAAAGGAATCAGCGTAGATGAAGACGTCACCATTGAAGCTGGTAGCAAGATAAGCATCGTGACCCTCGGCGATGTATTCGAGATGAACGGCGACGACACAAAGCCACAGTGCATCAAAGCCGACCACAACATCTTCATCAGAGGTGGTGCAGAGACATACGTAGAAGCTTTCTCAATGTACGGTAAAGGCTTCAGCTTCGACGATGAAAGCGGAGAAGGACAGTTCACAGTAGATGCATACGTGCTTGCTGTAGGCGAAAAGAAGAGCGAGCCAACAGGCGGCGAAATGCCATGGTTGACATTTACAAAGCAAAACATACAAGGCGGGCAGGAATACACTATCGGTGGCATGACGTTCACTGCCCCAGAAGGCTTCAGCAATAAGAGCGCAAAGGTGCTCGTTGCATACCAATAAGATTATAGGTTGTTGGTCGTAGGTTATAGGTTTTCTAACCAAACCAGCTAATATAGCATGTATAGAACCTATGACCTAAAACCAACAACCACTATTTTTTCGTTAAAAAATTTGGTATTGTAAAGAAATAACCTTACCTTTGCATTCGAAATACGAAAGATTGTCAGGGTTTCAGCATTCAATGCTGGAACTCTATGTTTTTTTGTATTTGAAAATAGAATATAAACAAGAAAAATCAATAGAAAAATGGCACACATGTCGAAAGAAGGCTACGAAGAACTGGTAGCCAAACTACACAAACTTGAGACCGTTGACCGTCCTGCCGCATCAGCAGCTATAGCAGAAGCAAGAGACAAAGGCGACCTCAGCGAGAACTATGAATATCATTCAGCCAAAGAAGCCCAGGCAAAGCTCGAAGCAAAGATAAACCAGTTGAAGACAGAACTGATGAATGCCAAGATTGTTGACACATCACGTCTGAAAGGTGACATCGTACAGATACTTTCAAAAGTTGAGATGACAAACCTCAAGACAAATGCACGCATGACCTAC
>JAUNQM010000072.1 GCA_030536165.1 Prevotellaceae bacterium
AGAGGGACTTCCACTCGAACTGAAGTACCTCCCAGTAATAGAATCAGCCTTGCGACCACAGGCAACTTCGCGTGCCGGAGCAGCAGGCCTGTGGCAGTTTATGGTGCCTACCGCAAAGCAATATGGGCTGAAGGTGAACTCTATAGTCGATGAGCGTCGCGACCCGTTCAAATCAACTTACGCAGCCGCACGATACCTAAAGGCACTCTATCGCATCTACGGCGACTGGAATCTCGTCATCGCAGCCTACAACTGCGGCCCTGGTAACGTGAACAAGGCGATACGTCGAGCCAATGGTTCGCGCGACTATTGGGAGATATACCCATACCTGCCTCTTGAGACACGCGGATACGTGCCGGCTTTTATCGGTGCGAACTACGTGATGAACTATTACTGCGAACACAAAATCTGCCCTATGCGCACGGAGTTACCTATTCAGTGCGATACGATAATGACAAACCAAAACGTCAATCTAAAGCAGATTGCAGAGTTCTGCGGCATGGACTTGAAATACCTACGGGCACTGAATCCACAATACAGGCAAGACCTCGTGCCAGGCAAGACAGAGCCTTCGGCAATATGTCTGCCACTGAAAGAGATGACAATCTTCATAGACAATGAAGATACAATATATAAATACAAAGCCGATGAATACCTATACAGACGACGCATTGTCCATCCAAGAGGAAGAGGCAATGGTAGATGAGGCCTTTCAGAAACTTCTTGACGCTTACCTCTCTTCTCCACACAGGAAGAAAGTAGAGGTAATCACCAAAGCTTTCAACTTTGCACGCCACGCACACAAAGGTGTACGCCGACTCTCAGGCGAGCCGTATATCATGCACCCATTAGCCGTGGCGCAGATAGCATGCTCGGAGATTGGACTCGGCTCGACAAGCATCTGTTCTGCCTTGCTGCACGACGTGGTGGAAGACACAGACTATACCGTGGAAGACATAGCCAACATCTTTGGCGACAAGATAGCACAGATTGTTGATGGACTGACAAAGATTTCAGGTGGTATATTCGGCGACAAGGCTTCGTTGCAAGCAGAGAACTTCAGGAAACTACTGCTGACGATGAGCGACGACATACGCGTCATACTCATCAAGATATGCGACCGACTGCACAACATGCGAACGCTCGCAAGTCAACCTGCAAACAAGCAATACAAGATAGCCGGCGAGACATTATATATATATGCACCGCTTGCAAACCGACTTGGACTGAATAAGGTCAAGACTGAACTCGAAGACCTCAGCTTCCGCTATGAGCATCCGCATGAGTACGAGTTGATACAAGCAAAGCTGAACATGACGCAGGAAAAGCGTACGGCTTTGTTTGAGGAGTTCACCGCACCAATCTATCAAGCCTTAGACAAGCTTGGACTCGAATATGAGATAAAGGCACGTGTGAAGACTCCTTATTCTATATGGTCGAAGATGCAGACCAAGCACATAACCTTCGATGAGATTTACGACATACTCGCCGTAAGAATCATATTCAAGCCAAAGCCTGACGTCAGCGAAATCAACGAGTGCTTTAATATATATGTAGCAATCACAAGTCTTTATAAGAGCCATCCTGACCGTCTGCGCGATTGGCTTTCACATCCAAAAGCCAATGGCTATCAAGCTCTGCACGTAACCTTGATGAGCCACCTCGGACAATGGATTGAAGTGCAGATAAGAAGTCAGCGTATGGATGAGGTTGCCGAGCATGGCTTCGCCGCACACTGGAAATATAAAGACGGAGATGTAGTAATAGAAAATGACGAAGACCGCGAGTTAGACAACTGGCTGGGGACGATAAAGGAAATACTCGACGACCCACAGCCTGACGCAATGGACTTCCTCGACTCTATTAAGCTCAACCTCTTTGCATCTGAGATATTCGTGTTTACACCGAAGGGAGAGATAAAAACGCTTCCAGCAGGTAGTACTGCACTCGACTTTGCCTTTATCATACACTCATTCCTCGGCACTCATTGTATTGGCGCAAAGGTAAATCACAAACTTGTTCCATTAAGCCATAAGCTCAGTAGCGGCGACCAGGTGGAAATAATCACATCGAAGTCGCAGCACGTAATGCCTGAGTGGATAAACCTTGTCTATACGGCAAAGGCACGCAACAAGATTCAAGTGGCGCTGAGAAAAGATGCACGATACATTCAGAGGCAAGGTGAAGAGATTATCAAAAAGTTCTTCGACGAGAACGAACTCGTGATGACCACTGCCATACTCGACAAACTGACCAAGATGCACGAATTGGCAAAGCGCGACGACCTTTACTATGCTATAGGCAATAAAGACATCGAACTTGGCGACAAAGACCTCGACGTGGCATTGGGCAAGAAGGGAGAGAAGCAGGCTGGTGGCGGATGGAGACGTTATGTTCCTTTCGTCAAAAACACGCCAACGAAAGAGGAAAAGACCACGCCAGCCGGCAATGGCATCGGTGTTGACTCGTCAAATGATTTGTTTGTCGTGGGCAAGGACTTCAACAAGAAGATGCCTATATTCATCACCGACGACAATATCAATAACTTCATCTTCCCTGATTGCTGTAACTGTGTTCCTGGCGACGACATACTCGGCTTCATCAATAACAAGAAGCATATCGAGATTCACAATCGTGCGTGCAGCGTTGCCAACAAACTAAAGAGCAGCTACGGCAATCGTATCATTGATGCGAAGTGGGCAACAAAGGATCATTTCTTTGAGGCTACTATCACCTTGAAAGGCATTGACGAACTCGGACTGCTCAACAAGATAACGCAGGTTCTTTCGAGCGACTTCAATATAAATATGACGAAGCTCTTCATCTCGTCAGACAATGGCATTGCTGAGGGTTACATAAACCTACGCATTCATCATCGCAACGAAGTGGAGAAGATACTTACAGAGCTGAAGTCCATCACCGCATTGACTGAAGTAAAACAAACGAAATAAAGTCATTTACTATTTACGAATTTACAGATTTACAGATTTACAATCCATAACCGAATAACAACTATGAAACGAATCTTTTTCCTTGCAATTGCAATGCTGCAGATAATCAGTATGTCTGCAAAAAGTTACGACAACCCTGACACTCTCTTCGTAGCACGCGACGGCACTGCCGAGTTCCGCAACATCGACGATGCAATAGAAGTATGCCGTGCATTCATGGACTACCACAAAGTCATATTCGTGAAGAAAGGCATATACAAAGAAAAACTCATCATCCCTACTTGGCTTACCAACATTGAGATTTGTGGACAAGACCGTGACAACACAATCATCACATACGACGACCATGCTAACATCAAGATGCCTGGCACCGACAGAGGTATGGGAACATTCCGCACATACACATTGCAAATCAATGGCAACAATATCACTCTGAAGAACATCACAGTGGAAAACAATGCCGCACGTCTTGGTCAGGCAGTGGCACTCCATACGCAAGGCACGAGAATCCTCTTTGTCAACTGCCGCTTCCTCGGTAACCAGGACACCATCTACACAGGCGGTATCGAGACTCAGCTGTTCTTCAAGGATTGCTACATCGAAGGCACAACAGATTTCATCTTTGGTCCTTCTACGGCATGGTTTGAAGGCTGTACTATCAAAAATAAAATCAACAGCTACGTCACTGCAGCCTCTACTCCGCAGAATGTGAAGTATGGCTATATCTTCAACAATTGCAAAATCATTGCCGACCCAGCAGCAAAGAAGTGTTATTTGGGTCGTCCGTGGCGTCCTTATGCTCACACTCTTTTCATGAACTGCGAACTTGGCAGCCACATTCGTACCGAAGGTTGGCACAACTGGGGAAAGACTTCAAACGAACTGACTGCTCGCTACGAAGAGTACAACAACACTGGCGAAGGCGCTGCGACTCAGGGCAGGGCAGCATGGTCGAAGCAACTCACAGCCAAGGAGGCCAAGAAGATTACGGTTGAAAATGTCTTCGGCAACACCGATTGGATAAAGTTATAATATACCGTTACCGCGCATTTTCGCGCGGGCTAAAAACAAAAAACCTGAACCCTGAGACAACCAATAAATGAAAGCTCTCGTAATAAAGAACACTGGTAGCTGGTACGTAGTCAAGACCGACGACGGCAAGACTATGGAATGCAAGATAAAGGGCAACTTTCGTCTTCGTGGCATCCGTAGCACAAACCCCATCGCCGTGGGCGACTACGTTGACGTCCGCTTCGACGAACAGCAGCAAGTCGGACTTATTACGGAGATTTACGACCGCAAAAACTACATCATCCGCAAGTCAATCAACCTGTCGAAGCAGAGCCATATTATCGCGGCGAATGTCGATCAGGCGTTCCTCGTGGTTACAATCAGCCACCCTGCCACATCGACAACATTCGTCGATCGTTTCCTTGCTTCAGCCGAGGCGTACCGCATACCTGTGATACTCCTATTTAATAAAGGCGACATTCTCACCGACGAAGAAACCCACTTGCAGCAAATGATGATGACGCTCTACGAGACCATCGGATATAAATGCATGGCTGTATCGGCAGCCACGGGCGAAGGTATTGATGCCGTGCGCGCATTGCTTGAGGGCAAAGTGAGCGTATTCAGCGGTCACAGCGGCGTAGGAAAAAGCACATTGCTCAACCATTTCATTGATGGGCGAGTACTGAAGACAGCTGAGATAAGCGAAGCCCACGACGCAGGCATGCACACAACCACGTTCAGTGAAATGATAGAAGTGGCAAATGCCACCAACAATACTTACGTCATCGACACTCCAGGAATCAAAGGTTTTGGCACGTTCGACATGGAAAAGGAGGAACTGACAAGCTACTTCAAAGAGATTTTCCACTACTCGAAAGACTGCCGGTTCAGCAACTGCACCCATACCCACGAGCCAGGCTGCGCTGTATTAAAGGCATTGGAAGACCACCTGATTGCCCAAAGCCGATATAACAGTTACCTGAGTATGCTCGACGACAAAGACGAAGACCGCTATCGCGCATCGTATTAGGGAGTATAAACAATAAAGAGTAAACTCAAGTTTCACCTGTACACCGAAGTCCTAATGTATGACCTCTCCGAGGTCAAGATATAATAAAAGTTAGCGACCTCAGAGAGGTCGAACTTTGGGAGTCCGAGCTCTGCTCGCCTGAGCACCTACTGGAGCGCAAGAACCGCAGGTCGCAGACCTGTGGATGACAATATCCTCACCTCCTTCGACCCCAGCGGGGTCGTACTAAAAAACTTTAGTTTAGTAATTGTGAATTATCAATTGTGCATTGTAAATAGTAAACCAATAAATAAACCCATGATAACAATAGAACAACTTTACGAGATATTCCTCTCACATCCAGTCATCACCACCGACAGCCGCGACTGTCCCGAAGGCAGCATCTTCTTTGCGCTGAAAGGCGAGACGTTCGACGGCAATCAATACGCTATGGCAGCACTTGAGAAAGGCTGCGCATACGCCGTAGTTGATGACGCTACAGCCGTAAATGGCTGTTGCAACAACGCTGGCCACCGCCTCCTGCTTACCGACGACGTGCTCACCACACTCCAAAAACTTGCCAACTACCACCGTCGTCAGCTCGGCACACGTATCATAGGAGTCACGGGCACTAACGGCAAAACCACTACAAAAGAGCTCATCTCCACCGTTCTGGCTGAGAAATACAACGTACTCTACACACAAGGCAACTTCAATAATCATATCGGAGTGCCTAAGACCCTTTTACGCCTGACAAAGCAACACGACATTGCCGTAATCGAGATGGGCGCCAATCACCCAGGCGAAATAAAGACGCTCGTCAACATTGTCGAACCTGATTATGGCATCATCACAAACGTAGGCAAGGCTCACATCCTCGGCTTTGGCAGTTTCGAGGGCGTAATCAAGACTAAAGGCGAACTCTACGACTTCCTCCGCGAAAAGCCAAACGCAAAAGTATTTATCAACAACGACAATTCATACCTCAAAGGTATCTCCGCAGGACTCGACCTGATAAAATACGGCACACAACACGACGACAGCCTCAGTGTGTGGGGTGAAGTCACCAAGTGCGATCCATTCCTCAATTTCAAATTTCAGGTTTCAAGCCTCAAATCCCCCTCCTACGGGGAGGGGTTAGGGGTAGGCTTTTACGTCAACACCCACCTCATCGGCTCGTACAACATCGACAACATGCTTGCGGCGGCATGCATAGGACAGTATTTCGGCATCACAACCGAGCAAATCTCCCATGCACTATCCAACTATATACCAAGCAATAACAGAAGCCAACTCGACGTAACTGCCGACAATCGTCTCATCATCGATGCCTACAACGCAAACCCAACAAGCATGATGGCAGCGCTCAAAAACTTCCGCGACATGCAGGTCGAACCAAAGATGGCAATACTTGGCGACATGCGCGAACTCGGCACCATCAGCCTCGAAGAACACCAACGAGTCGTTGACTTCCTCCAAGAAAACAACCTCCACGACATCTGGCTCGTCGGCGAGGAATTCGGCAAAACCGACTGCAATTATCGCAAATTCCACGATGTAGATGAGGTAAAGCAGGCAATCGCATCTTGCAAACCTACAGGTAAATACATACTCATCAAAGGTAGCAACGGCATAAAACTCTTCCAACTGCCAGAGTTACTATAATTGAGCCCTTCAAATAGCATAAAACTACTTAACGCTATATTTAGCCCTCCACACCTTAGGTGTTTCGGCTTTCACACCTTAGGTGTTAGGGGTGCTCACACCTCAGGTGTTTCGCTTGTCACACCTCAGGTGTGAAAGGCTAAAATAAGGGATAAGTATCGTCGCGTGATAAAACGCATGTAGTTGCAAGAACCTACGTATGCCATAAGCAGCTGAAAATCTGCACTCTTCTGGTTTAGACAAGAAGTACCGCAAACATATAACCTCAAATAACACTATGAAACTTCTGTTTACATCCGTCATGCTAATGCTGATGTGCGGCATGGCTTCGGCAAAGGACTATGTGCCAGCCGACTACACGTGGACTACCCAAAGCCAAAACTCTTCAGAGTCAATGCCTTGCGGCGGTCACGACGTCGGTATGAACGTCTGGGTAGAAGACGGCGACCTGCTTTTCTACCTGTCCAAGAGTGGTCTTTTCGACGAAAACAACACCTTGCTGAAAGCCGGTCGCATACGCCTGCACATAGATGGAAATCCATTTGCCAGCAATTTCTCGCAGACATTGCGTCTCGACGACGGTGCAATCTACATAAAAGGTGCCGGAACAAGCATCCGCCTATGGGCAGATGTGTTTTCGCCAGTTGTCTTTCTTGAAATAAACGGCACAAAAAAGAGCAATGTGACACTTTCGTATGAGAGTTGGCGATACCGTAACCGCCTAATTACTAAAGGCGAACAACAGCAGTGCTCATGGAAGTGGTTGCTTCCGAAAGAGACTTATACCTTTGCCGACAGCATCATACCATCGAAGCAGTCCCTGCAGTTCTACCATCAAAACAGGAAAGAAACAGTGTTCGACTACACCGTTGATTACGAGCACTTGACCGAGATAAAGTCACAACTCTACAATCCAATCGGAGGCCTGCGCTGGGGAGCAACCATCCATTGCCCAGGACTTACGTTTACGGGGTGCAATGATGGCAAATACATCGACACCGATTACCGTTCATGGAACTACAGCGGAAACGTAAAAACCTCGGTGGTTTCGGTAATTTTTGAAGATGGTGAAACAAATCTTAACGCCAAAGTTTCTGCAAAACGCAGCGCTCAATGGTGGCATGATTTCTGGCAGAGAAGTTGGATTCAAACCGACAATGACGAAGCGAAAAGCATGATACGCAACTATGAATTGTTCCGCTATATGCTTGGTTGCAACGCCTACGGCCAGTGGCCTTCGAAGTTCAATGGGTCTTTATTCACCTTCGACCCTGTATTTGTCGATGCTGCAAAACCTTTCTCGCCCGACTTCAGAAACTGGGGCGGAGGCACTATGACGGCTCAAAATCAGCGCCTTGTCTATTGGCCAATGCTCAAAAGTGGCGACATCGACATGATGAAATCGCAATTCGACACCTATCTGCGCATGCTGCCTAACGCCGTGGCACGCACCCGCTACAACTGGGGGCACGACGGAGCATCGTTCACCGAGCAGATGGAAAACTTCGGACTGCCTAATCCTGCGGAATTTGGAAAGCATAAAGACACGACAGACTATGGCACAGAGCGTAATGCATGGCTTGAATATCTATGGGACACGAGCCTTGAGTTTTGCCAAATGATACTTCTCGCTCATAGCTATGGCAACCTCGACATTGCCCCATACGAAGAGTTGATTTCGCAATGCGTTAAGTTCTTCGACCTTCATTATCAGTATTTAGCAAAGCAACGAGGCGCGAAGGCTTTGAACGGTCAAGGCAAACTGACCATCTTCCCAGGCTCTGGTGCTGAGACCTACAAGATGGCTTACAACCCATCATCTACTATTGCAGCGCTGCAGACAGTGCTTCAGACATGGGGAAAAGACTCGGCGATGCTGGGCAGAATACCAGACATACCTCTGCACGTAATCAATGGCGATACCTGTATTGCACCAGCCGTGGCATGGGACAGAATTAACAACGAAGAAACTCCGCAGCTTTACCCAGTCTTTCCGTGGCGCATCTATGGACTCGGCAGACAGCATATAGACATTGCGCGCAACACATATCTCAAAGATTCACACGCCATTGCCATGCGTTCTTCGAAAGGTTGGAAGCAAGACAACATCTGGGCAGCCTGCCTCGGACTGGAAGATGAAGCCGTGCGGTTGAACCTTGAAAAGTGGAGCAACGGACCGTTCCGTTTCCCTGTTTTCTTTGACAAAGGCTTCGACTGGACGCCTGATGTGAACAAAGGTGGCGCAGCAATGATAGGCCTTCAAGAAATGTTGCTTCAAGAGACACCCGAAGGTGAGCTACTACTATTCCCGTGCTGGCCAAAAAAGTGGAACTGCAAGTTCCGTCTGCATGCAACAGATGATCGCATAATAGAAGCAGAAATAAAGGACGGACAAATAGTAAAATAAGCCGATTCCACCGAGAGATTTTATGTATTATTTGTAATGTGAGATTTCATATAAACGGGAATAATTTTACAAAAACCATAAAAACAGCTTTGTCTTTCTTTTAGGTTTTGCTTCGCAATCCCGTATGTGTTATGCCATGTTTTCCCTTGCAAACAAGTTTGCAGATAAACCTGTCATAACCCATGCAAAAAGAAAGGCAAAGTAAAAAACAAGAAAAAAATTACTTCATTTACAATTCATTTAATGCACAACAATTTAAGATATTCTTTATTCATAGCATTGCTTGCAATGTGCCTGACGTGTAGTGCGAAAATCACTATAACCAAGACTCATTGCAACTTTCAG
>JAUNQM010000333.1 GCA_030536165.1 Prevotellaceae bacterium
CCAGGTCCTGATGGTCTTCCTGGCACAAAGCCAGAGAACTTCGTTTGGCTCGCTGACTATGTGCAGACCAACAACCCTAATGGCGGAGGCTACTATCAGGCACGCACTCACTTGCGTCATCCAAACGCATGGATGGGCGAAGACTACATCAAGCAGGGATATATTGACCAAGACTGGCTTTATTGGGCTGGCGACGGAACGGTAGTCGATGGCAAACTCCAAGTGCTTTGGGGCGGTGTATATAATGGCGACCAGAACCTTATGAGGTCTGAGAATCAGGCTCTCGCAATCTATAGTCTCGAAGGAAAGCCAGGCGATGACACTTACTTGAAGCTTCTCAGTGTTGATCACAACTACGTGGCACACGACGATGTGATGTATGGTTCACAGCTCTGGGAAGATGAGGATGGTCATACTTACCTCTATGCAAGCAAGCAGTGGAAAGAAACTGAAGACCAGTTGCTCGGCTATTGTAGCCCAGTTGTTGCACGTACAAAGACTCACGACCTCAACTCAGGAACTGAATACTATGTGAAGGATGCTAACGGTGAATGGCACTGGCAGAATGAATATCCGTCAGAAGAAGACCAGAACCGTTCTTGCATCACAAGCAAAGACGATAACCTTTCAACCGTTTGGGTGTTCAAGAAGGGTGATTGGTATTATATGACAGGTGAGGCATACGTGTTCGGAAAGGACATGTATATTATGCGTTCAAAGTATCCGTGGGGACCATTTACTGACAGAAAACGTCTTTGGATATTCCCTAATGTTCTCGACAAACTCGGCACTCGCACATACGGAAAGATTTACATGCCGCATCTTCACCAGACTCTCTCACGTCAAGGCGAACTCGTGTTCTCTACCAACACAGACGCTCCTGAATGGAACGACAACTTCAACAGCAAGGGAAGTGCAGACTTCTATCGCCCGTTCTTTATCCGTGTTTATAATTGGGAAGCAGTATTTGATGAATAAAAGGTTATGGGGGTAGCGATGCAAGACAAATGTCTTAACTTCCACTTCGTCATCCTGAACTTGATTCAGGATCTCACACAGATACAAGACAAATGTCTTAACTCCTTTAACTCCTTAACTCCAAAATAATAGACAGAAAGATTATGAAAAGATATGATTCAAACAGAAACCTGTTCTATGCAGTTTTAGTTGCAATAGTAATATCCGTGCTTACATCATCATGCTATAAGATTTTCAATATCATAGCTCCGAAAGAAGTTGTTGCCGGACAGAAGTTTGACGTTACGATGACGGTCGTTGATAACGGCGATGCAAATCAGAAAGAGATAACCGACTGGTCGGTAGCGGCAATCCGCGTGCCAGAGGATTGGAAGGTTACTTGTGGTGTAAACTCTTATCGTTCTTATGCTGAAGACTGGGTTTATTATTCTGATGGTAAGCCTGCAAATTCAAAATATACAATGTATTACAGCGAATCACTCTCTAATGCCTACAACGAAGCTGCCCCAAAGAGTGGTTACAAATGGATGGCATTTGTCAGTTCAACAAAGGTCACAAAGTATATGGCGGCTTGCTGGCGCAATGGTTGTGACTCTGCTACGGTTACGTTCCACGTTACAGCAGGAACCAAACTCGGCAAATACACTATCGACTATCTTGCCGGCGATGATGAGTCTGAGGAAAGTCCGAAGTCGTATTCAAAGGCTTCACAGTTGCAGGGCGATGGGCTTCGCATGTTCAATGCTTCAACAAATTCTTTCTTCTCAGGCAAGCAGACAGACAACTACGCTCCGTCGTTTGCAAGCAAGATTACAGTCGTTGAAGACCCTTCTGGTATCAACGATGTTGCTGCTGAAGAACAACTGAAGGGTATCTACACCATCGACGGAAAGAAACTCCCTGAAGGAACAAACGCAAAGGCACTGCCTTCTGGCGCATATATCATCAACGGAAAGAAGACGATTGTAAGATAAGAATATGGTCAATAAGGTATAGGTAATCTATATATTCTATGCGTTCTATATTCATTAAGTGTATATAAAATGAAAAAGAAATTTCTTCTAATATTGGCCCTTTGTTGCTCAATGGCAACGATGGCTGGAGTGGTTGACACACTAAAAGTTCATTCAAACGTAATGAATCGCGACGTTCCTGTCGTTGTCGTTCGCCCAAATTCTACTGTCCAGCAGACCGCTGGCAAGAAGTCGAAGAAGGCGGCAAAGCAGGTCGTAGCCCAGTGTCCAGTGGTTTATCTGCTGCACGGAGCATACGCAAACGAGTATAAATGGCTCGAAGTAAAGCCTACTTTGCCAACTA
>JAUNQM010000334.1 GCA_030536165.1 Prevotellaceae bacterium
CTTTGTCGGAAGTTTTGCAAAACTTTTTCCGAGTATATGCGACGTGTGAAGCGAAGCATCCGAACGTATGGAGTCGCGACATCGCACGCCTCACTTTTTTCACTCGTTCGCATCCTCCGCGGGATTAGGATGAAGATACGCCTTAACGCAACAATAATTGAGAATATATGATAAAAAAACATAACAAATCGCAGAAAAGTCATTTCGAATGAGTCTTATTTGTTTTTATATTAGTAAATTTGTAAGTAATTAAAAATATCACACTTAAAGTGGTTTGAGCGATACAATTGAGAATTTGGATTAATTACAGTGTAGGGAAAAAGTATAGAAAAAAGCCATTATCAGTGAACGTTTTCTTATTTCGTGTGTATGCTTTTATGAGAGCGCCTCAATTTTAGTCTAATTCAAAATTACTTAATCAATGAGAAAATCAATTATAATGACAATACTGCTGATGATAGGTTTAGCCGCTTCAGCGCAGGAAACTACTTCAATAACGTGTGCCACCAAGCTCGAAACAATAGAGACCTTTGCTGCCAACTATCATGACCCAGAATGGTACGGCGCCCAGGCATTAGCTTGGCAGAAAGTGGTGGATGAACAGCCTGCAGACGAGTGGGCGTGGCGTAACCTATTTCGCGCAACTTATTACCACGAACAGTTTACCGATGGCTTTGGTAATGACCATGACCAATCAAAGACGGCTGACGTGCTTCGCAAAATGGAGGCTATGCTTCCTGACAGCTATGTACTCAATCTCAGTAAGGGACGCTTTTGCTTGTCTTCAGATTCGGCTGCATTGCGTGGCGATAACATCTTCCGTGCCATCGAATTGATGCCAGAGGATGCTAATTGCGAGGATGTTGACTACCTGACTTGCCGATTGTGGCTAATCGACCCTGAAAACAGTAAGATAGCCGAACTGAACAAGAGAATATATAAACAAGGATACTTTCCTGAGCGTATTCTTCGTTACAATTGGAACATGCTGCAGAGCATGGAGCCTAATGCTCTCTACTTTGCTAATGGTGACAATATTACCAAACCTATGAAGATGCTTCAGGATGCTCTCGATTTGCGCTTGGACGTAGCTGTCATACCGATGTCTTTCCTCTATTCCGATAAGTTTCGCGAAGCTTTGTTCAGACGTCTTGACATCAAACCGATGAAGGTGGATTTGGCTGAGTATGCCAAGCGTGGCGATGATTGGGGCAAACAGTTTTATGCAGATATGATGACTTATCTGATTCACGAAAGCAAGCGTCCAGCCTATTTCTTTACCGATGTTTTGACAGATGCCAACCTTAATACTGACAGCATCTACAACGAAGGACTTTTACTGAAGTGGAGCGACCATCAGTACGATAACTTTGCTGTAGCGATGCACAATGTCAAGGAGGTTTACCATCTGGATTATTTGGCAGAACCTGACCTCCATCCCAACACGTGGGAAGCGAGTGACAGACTTGATTTGAGTAACGTTTTTCTGCTTTCTAATCTCGTGCCAAAGCTATGGAAGAAGGGTGACACGAGTGAATCCAATCACTTGTATAAGATTCTGGAGCAATGTATTAATCGATGTGCAAAAGGGGAGCAACACAAGATGCTTCAACAGTATTTGCAGAAAGAATCACAATCAAGAGGTGACCAATGATTTTACCATTCCAGTTTATTCGCAATAAGGTTCTGCCTCTGCGCGAACTCACAGACGAACTGTTGATGGGACGCGTGTCCAACAATGACGATGATAGGGCTTTTGATGAACTCTACCATCGTCATGCTCGTCGTGTGATGGGGTTCTTCTGCCGGCAGGTAAATCATGATGAAGAACGTGCATCCGATCTGATGCAAGATGCTTTTATGCGGTTGTGGGTAGGCCGTCAACGATGGAAAGCCGAGGCCAAGTTTCTTCCATGGCTTTTCGCAATTGCTTTTAATATTTGCAAGAATGAGTATCGGCATAATACATATAAAACTGACTATGAATTGCAAGCACTCCATACGCAAGACAAAGAATGTGTGGATGAAACTGAAGTGGAAATAGATGCCAAAATCTTTGACAAAGCATTGCAATCGGTACTCGACACAATATCGCCCGAAATGCAGGTTCTCTTCTCCCTGCGATTTGAGGAAGAACTTTCTGTCCCACAAATCTCTATTATTATGGGCATCCCAGACGGAACTGTCAAGTCACGTATCCATTCATTAACAAGGATTCTAAAAGATAAATTGAAACAATATGGCAACATTTGAAGAACAACTCACCAATTCAGCTCAGCGCAATAAAAAAGAAT
>JAUNQM010000335.1 GCA_030536165.1 Prevotellaceae bacterium
AGGCTCTTTGTTATAAAGAACTGCGTCGAGCCATTGCGCTGCTTCTAATACTTCAGGAGCTTCGCCGAGGCCACCCTCAAAGAAAGCAACGTTACCGGCTGAGCAAATTTCTTCATCTGTAAGAAGTCCTGCATGACCTCTATTGATTACGAGTTTGTCTTCTGGATAGCTCATTCCTGAATAAAGGTCTGCGCCTGCTTTTGTTCCGCAAAGTGTTGTTGAAGCTTCTCTTGATTCTCTCATGTTAATTGCCCATGAAGCTTCGAGGTTGATACATGCACCGTTTTCAAACTTAATCATACCGAATGCTGAATCTTCAACTTCGTATGTTTTAGGGTCCCATGGTCCGAACATATTTCCTTCAACTGCTTTAGGATCGTTTCCGAGTTTATAGAAAACTTTTCCTGTTACGCTAACAGGTTTATAGTTATCCATCATCCAAAGTGTAAGGTCGAGTGCATGTGTTCCAATATCAATAAGTGGACCGCCACCTTGTTGTGACTTGTCTGGGAATACGCCCCATGTTGGAACTGCACGACGTCTAATAGCATGAGCATGGCCGTAATAGATTTCGCCTAATTCGCCAGCGTCAACCATCTTTCTAAGTGTAATAACTTCTGGACGGAAACGGTTTTGATAACCAAGCGTAAATTTCTTTCCACTCTTTTTCCATGCTTCCATCATCTTCTGTGCATCTTTTGTGTTGTGTGCCATTGGCTTTTCGCACATTACATGTTTACCTGCTGCAAAAGCTGCACATGTGATAGGGCAGTGTGAAACATTTGGTGTTAATACATGAACGACATCGATTGTTTCATCTGCTAATAATTTTTTGTAGTCCTTATAAACTTTTGCGCCTTCGATTCCGTATTCTTTAGCTGCTTTTTCAGCACGCTCTACTACGATATCGCAAAAAGCTACCATTTCACATTTGTCGCTGAATTTTTTAAGGGTTGGCATATGTTTATTATTTGCTATGCCGCCGCAACCGATAATACCTATTCTTAATTTTTTCTTTGCCATAATTTCTCCTTTCTTTTTAGTGCTCGTGTCCCGTACGAACTTTTTTCAACCGCTAAAAACGCTCTGAAAAAAGTTGCACGGCTTCACTCGCAATATTATCCAGCAGAGCCATCGGGTTCGTTATCGGCGACTTGGTACGGAGCCAGGAACGAATCCGATGGTCTGCGACCAAAGTTAACTATTTAATATATTGCTGCAAAGCTCTACGTAGCGTTTTAGCTGTTCTTCTGAATCTACTGTTTCGTCGAAGTGATGTCCTTCGTATTCGCTTGAGATATATCCTTTATAACCACACTCTTTTATTGTTGCTAAGATTTCTTCGAATGGGATACATGGGTCATGTTTTCCGTCTGGAAGGTAATAGAATTTTCCGTGAATGTATGGAGCTACATCTAAAACATCTTTAAGTTGCTCAATTCTTGCAGGTGCAGAGAACTTAGCGAACATTTCAGCAGCTGTGTGAAGTTCGATTTCGTTAAAGTCTTTTCCTTCGAGGTCAGCTTCTGTTGCACCGTTTTTATGCATTTCAATTATTTCGTCTAACTTTTCAGGACGACATCCAAACTCAAGCGCCTGGTCTAAATATAATTTATGAGGCATTGTCTGGAAGATTGAAAAGTCTGGTACAAAGCCAAGCCATCCTTCACCTTCGTTCTTCATGATGTCAAAGTATTCTTTCCACATAGGAACTTCAGGGTGATGAGGGTGGTGCATCTCAACAGCAAGCTTTACTCCAAGATCTTTACAGTAAGGAAGCATCTTTCTAAAGATTGCTGGTGAGATAGCCTGTTGTGTTCTAACTAGAGGGAAGCCGGCTTTCTTTGCATAAATCATATCGTTTACAGTAAAGCGAATAATTTCATCTTCTGTAAGATCTCTATCAGAACGAATTCCCATATCAATATATGCACTCCAGCAAACAGGCTCTAACTCGTAGAAATCTAATCTTTCCTTGAACCAGTTAAGCCATTCATCTGATGGGTAAGGGTATTCAGGAACCATCATAGCGGCAACGATTTCAACACCTTTGTAACCCATGTCATGAGCTTTCTTTAAGCATTCATCAAGGTCTAATTTTTCATGAATAAATTCAGTAGCAAAACTATATAAAGTAATTCCTAATTTAATATCGCCGTTCATTATTTTGCCTCCTTTACATTTTTTGTTTCAGTTACATCGCTATCTAATACTAAATATTCTCCGAAGTAACCTGTGTAAGGAACACGGTGTTTCATATAAACGCGGAGTGTATGTTCACCGG
>JAUNQM010000073.1 GCA_030536165.1 Prevotellaceae bacterium
ATGCAGGACACAACGACGGTCATCGGCGGTGGCTATGTGGTGAATTACTACAACTACACCTGCCTTGCCGTGCCTGATAAGGTCTATGCCGAGCAAGGAATAAATGATGTAAATGCTTTGAAGTCATACCTCGGAGGCGATAAGGCTCTGGCTGATTATGTGCAGTATCATTTCCTTTCGCGCAAATATACAACCGACGAACTCTTTGCTTTCCAGACTTCTGGCGAGACACTTATATACGAAACAAAGCTTCAGGGACAGGCTATCATAACCGATAGTATTGACTCAAGTCGTATCATAAATAAGGCAGTACCTATTATTCGCAGCGATATTCAGGCACGCAACGGACTCATTCACAAGGTCGGCGACATCATGCCTGTCTATCATCCTAAGGCAGTTCGCGTGGCTTGGGACTTCCTTAACTATGCCGACGTAATCTCCTTCGTCAATGCCTACGGCGCAACAAGCGGCGATGGCGACATCTTCTCAAATCCTATTGTCAACCGTGAAATCAAGGTCGATATGACTGAGGAAAATCAGGCGAAGTATGGTACTCTCACTTCGTTTGAGTATCAGGCAAACGCCTCGAAGGGCACATACTATCCAGTCGGGTTCTATAAAGACCGCGTCAAGGACACAAAACATCCTAATGAGGGACGCTATGCATCGTATATGAACAACTATATGATGCTCAATCTCGGCTATGCAGGATGGATTAAGTTTACCACACCATCCATCATTGCAGGCCGTTACAAGGTCATCCTACACTATTGTTTCGACGTCACGCTAAAGGATTTCTACACCACCGGAAGCATGACAAAGTTCTCGATTGATGACAAAAGCAAGACCGCATACATCTTTAAGGGCCTGACCACGAAAGACGGTTCGTATGGCTCGTATCAGACTGTGCTGTTTGATAATATCGAATTCACGGAATCCAAGGCACACACGTTCACAGCCACGATGATGGACATTGCAGCCAAGGACAACAGCCGTTATCATCAGATGTTTGACTACCTTGAATTTATTCCATTGGAATAATTAGCCTTCCACACCTTAGGTGTTCAGCTCGACACACCTTAGGTGTGAACCTTTTAACACCAGAGGAATGAAGCGCGTTACACCTAAGGTGTGAAAACGTCAACACCTAAGGTGTGAAAGGCAAAGAAAAAAAATGAACAATATGAAACTAATCGACAGAGATAAAAATATGAAGCAAGAATCATTCTCCAGATGTGTTGTGAACCACATTTTGAGGCGAGTTCAGCAACCGTGGTTTCTCGTGCTGCTGACAGTAGTATTTGCCGCATGCTTCGACTGGAATGACCACTACGATGAGTCGGGAATCAAAAGCGGAGAGCAGGAAATATTCAACGGCGACATTGTAAGTTACATGAAATCAACGCCCGAACTGGCTCGAATGTCGGACATTTTGCAGAAGAACGGGGTCTATGATAGCACACATGCCGACCGTACATATACCTTCATCGTGTGCGCTGATGACGTCTTATCGGCTCATACTGACGAACTTGCCGACGAGGAATTTGCGTCGCAGTTTGCACGTAACTCGGTTTCCGACATGGAGGTATCGCCTGCGATGCTTACCGACGGAATGGGCATAGAAACCAGACTCGGCAAATGCGTGTGGGTGTATGAGCGCGAAGGTGGCTTCAATATGGACGAGTGCAAGGTGACGAAAAGCGTAAAAACCGCCAACGGATACGTCTATTTCGTCGATGGAATTGTGCCTATACGCCTCTCTGTCTATGAATATCTTTTCAACAAACTCGGCTCGGAATACAATGACTTCAAGATACTTGTGAAGACTCGACAGAAGGAAACCTTCGACCGTGAGCACAGCACAATAACAGGTGTTGACGAACAAGGACGCACCACATACGACTCGATATTTGTGACGAGATGCGAGCTGATGGACCGTTACACGAAGGATGGTGCTGCATATTGGAACATGCGCGACGAGAATTATGCCACCACGATGTTCGTGCCTACGAATACCCAGATACGCCGAGCAATGAAGGCTGCCATCGACAGCATACCACGTTGGCTCAACAGACCTGCTACGGCTGCCGACTCAACGAAGTTCTACGATTGGATTGTAAAGGCTTGTTTCGTTGACCGCCGTGTCTGCGAGGCAGAACTTCCTACGGAGGCAAGCGCCACAGATCCATACGGATTCGACTTTGATTGTGTGGGTGGCTACCAGAAGATTATCAATGAGCAAGCCGACGAGGTGAAGTATAAGGAGGCAGAACCAGCCCATTGGCGACCAAGCATCCAGCGCGTCGATGTAAGTAAGAAGATTACGTGCAGCAATGGTTTCATCTATCCTTGCACGAACTTCAAAATACCTAACCACGTTGTGATTTACCGCGTGAAGACCCGTCTCTATCAGGTGTGGAACGCAATGAGCGACAAGGAAAGGAAGAATTATTTCAAATGGCTTCACTGGACAGACGCCCGCGCTGACATCGAGGGACAGTCATCATTCGACCTCGACCCTTCGTTGCCTATGATGCAATATTTCCTGCTTTGTGCCGTGCCTGACCAAGAAGCGATGGACGATGAATTACCATGCTCGGTCACATATAAGGGATTGCTCTACGACGAAGAAAGCAACAAGGTAACAGAGGCTAACCTTCCTGCAGGCGAATATTATTGGAGCATGGGATTCAAGCATAGTATCCAATACTCGTTGAGTATGAAGTTCAATGACTTGGATTATTCGGTAAATGACATGTGCATGTACGCCCAGGGTAGTAACTTCCACTTTGACCGTGGGGCTGCATCCGAAGTGCCTCATTTGGGTACAGGCGTCATAGCCTATCCGGAAGGATTCGACCCAGACGACTGGATTAAGATTGATGCGAAAGCCATAGCTTACGATACCGATGGCTATCTGGTTGATATTGTACGCCTGAACCATAGCGGTCCGTTTACTATTACCATCAAGTCAAACGATATGGCGCGAATATTCAAGCAGCAGATAGCAGCAGGTAACTCGTCGGTAATAGATTCAAACGGCGCGTTGGTAAGGACAAACAAGAATATTTACCAGCTGATGATGTACCATTGGTGCCTGCGCCCAACGAAGAATAACTATTAAGCCTGCGGCTAATTGATAAATGATAATTGACAATTGAGCGTCCCGAAGGAGATCCTGAATCAAGTTCAGGATGACGAGGGCTTGAAATACATAACAACACAAGCAATAATGAAGCGACTGATATTATTAAGTGTTCTTGCGATTTCATATCTGTCATATATGAACGCAGAAACGATAAAATCCCGAGTGGTCAATAGCGACAACAGTCCAGTTAAAGGTGCTATTGTCTCTGTGATAGGCGAGAAGGCCACAACTCTCTCTGCCGATGATGGTACGTTTGACATAAACGTATCGGCATCGAAAGCGTTGGTAAGCATCAAGGCAGAGGGCTTCTACGAGCAGACTTTGCCTTTGCAACGACTTAGAAAAGCACGCTCTATAGTGCTTATTCCTGAGTCGGAAAGCCTTTATAACGGTAGGGTAGTGACCCCTTACGCAGAGCAGACACGCGAGAATAAGCTTTCGGGGACGTCGGCTATTGAGAAAAAAGACTTCACGCAGAAGCAGAACGTTGGTGCAGCATTGCACGATTTCGTTGCCGGCATGCAGGTAATTGAGAAGAGTGGTATGCCAGGCGAGGGCTCATATATAAACATAAGAGGTGTGCATTCGCTCGTTGCGGAAAACAATCCTCTCATAGTTATCAATGGAGTGCCTTACATGCCTAACCAGACCGAATCGAGTGTGATTCCAGCCTATTCGCGCGATATTCTCTTTGGCTATTCACCTCGCGACATAAAGAGCGTTACCGTGCTCAAGGGTGCCGATGCAGCTTTCTATGGCTCGTTAGGTTCGAATGGAGTTATCGAAATCGAGACAGAAAAGCCTTCGAATGATAATCTCAACACCCGGATATCATTCTCTGGGCAGTATGGGCTGAACTTCGCACAGAAGACCACGCCTGTGCTCGACGCTTCGCAATATAAAAACTATATGAAGGGCATCGGCCTCACGCGCTATTCGTCTATGAATGCCTTGACCGAAGATTACCCATTCTTGAGCAATGCTTCTGCCTATAATTACGACTACCTTTTCAACGAGAATACCGACTGGATGAAAGAAATCCAGAGAAATGGTTTCACGACTGAAAACATCTTCCGCGTTGAGGGAGGCGATGAAATAGCAAAATACAACATTTCGTTCGGTTATACAGGCAATAAGGGTACGTTGAAGAACATCGGCACAGACCGTTACCATACGCTTATAAGTTCTGACGTACTGGTAAGCAGGAAGGTTGACATTTTCGCAAATGTCGGGCTCGCTTATCAGACTTCAAACCTTCTTCCGATGGGTATGACCATTGAAACCAATCCTCTCATCGCAGCATCGCAGATAATGCCTCTGCTTAATCCATATCAGAAGCAGATTGATGGTTCTGTCCTAAGCCGTTACGCTACTTATGATGGATGGAACACGAATGCCACTCCTACTTACGGCTACGATAATGTGAGCAATCCTCTTGCTATCGTCAATACCGTTGAGGCAAAGGATAAGATTTATGATGCAAATGCTAACATAGGTTTGAACTTCAAGTGGAACATCTATCTGACCCTTACCGCTATGGCAAATCTTTACTACAACTATACTGAAGAAAAGATGTTCCTGCCAGGCGTGACCGACCGTGCAATCCTGCCTCAGGTCTATGGCACAGGACACAACAAGGTGGCAAATGGTGTTATCCGTCAGGTGACAAACCAGTTCTCCCTTCAGGCTAAATACGACCGTACTTTCAATCTTGTCCATGAATTTAATGCTCTGGCAAACTTACGATATTATGACAAGAATATAGAATACGACATTTCTGAGGGATACAATACCGCAAACGACTACTACCGCACGCTCGACCAGACGGTTGACGAAAAGGATACTTACGGAAGTAATGTGCGATGGAAATACCTCGGAATGGCTATGCATGCCGACTATATATATAATAAGGTATTGAAGGCTTCGGCTGGAGTTACTTTCGATGGGACAAGCGTTACTGGTGCTGATGCGTCGAAGATTGGCGTATTCCCTTCCGCTGGAGTCACATTCATGGCGCATAACCTCGGCACTCTTCCGCAATGGATTAACCTCCTCAACATCTCCATCGAGGGTAGCCTGACGGGCAACAGCCGTTTCTCGTCGAACTATGGCAAGAACTACTACGTGAGCCGTAACTTATTTAATATAGGTGCTATGGTTCGCTCAAACGTGCCGAACACGGAACTTTCATGGGAGAAGAACCGACAAATAGAGCTGGGCATCGACTTGTCGATGTTCCGCAACCGCTTCGACTTTGGTGCAAACTTCTTTATCAACAGGGCTTATGACCTTTTGATAAATAGCGATATTTCGTCTGTCTTTGGCTCTTACCAGTTCTACGATAACCGCGCAGAAATATCTGGTCGCGGCATCGAACTTGCCACACGTATAAAGGTGCTTGATGCAAAGGACTTCGGGCTCATCCTTGCTGCCAATGCTTCTTTCATCAGCAACGAAGTAAAGAAACTTGGCGATAGCGAATCGATGTTGATTGACTATAAGGGCTATAACGCCGACGATGCACAGATGATGCTCAAAGTTGGGGAGAAGCCATACGAATTCTATGGCTATGAGACTCGCGGTGTATATGCTACCGAGGCTTCGGCAAAGCAGTCAGGACTTGTCAATCGCAATGGCGTGGCTTTTCAGGCTGGTGACGTTATCTTCGTAGATCAGAATAGTGATGGCATTATCAACGATGCTGACAAGGTGAGCCTTGGGAGCGCACGTCCGTCTGTCTTCGGAGGCGTGAACCTTCAGCTTCGCTATAAGGATGTAACTCTTGATGCCAACTTCGCTTATTCGGTAGGAAATAAGGCATACAACGCAACTCGTCGCCAACTTGAATCTATGGACAAGTTCTACAATCAGAGCACTGCAGTTCTTAATCGTTGGCAGGTTGAGGGTCAAATAACATCTATGCCGCGAGCTGCATACGGTGACCCTGCTGGCAACAACAGTTTCTCTGACCGTTGGATTGAGAATGCTGACTACTTCAAGTGCCGCAGCATTAAGTTGGCTTACAACTTCAAGAGTCTGTTCTCGTTCATTCGCTCGGGTTCGGTCTATCTTGCAGCCGAGAACCTGTTCACTTTGACAAAATATCTTGGTAGCGACCCAGAGTTTGCTTACTCATACGATGAAGCCCTCCGTGGGTTCGACTATGCAAAGCTTGCCCTCCCAAGAACCGTTAAAGTTGGCTTTAATCTCAACTTCTAAATATATAAGTTACAATTTGAAAACCGAAAAATAAATCCGTAAATCTGTAATTCTGTAAATGAAAAAGATTTTCCACATATTTACCGTTGTTGCTGTTGCAGCATCATTCTTTAGTTGCTCTGACATTTTGGAAACCAATCCAAAGGATATTCTCGACACTAAGGATTACATCGAGAATGAAGATGAAATGTACAAAGGTTTCCTCGGTATTCTCAATCGTGTGCAGGAGGCTGGCGACCAGTCCATCTTCCTGACCGATACGCGCTGCAACTACCTCGAAGTGACCGACAACGCGCCTGATGCCTTGCAGGATATTTACAACTACCAGCCTACCGATGGCAATG
This sequence comes from Prevotellaceae bacterium, assembly GCA_030536165.1. Classification (GTDB taxonomy): domain Bacteria; phylum Bacteroidota; class Bacteroidia; order Bacteroidales; family Bacteroidaceae; genus Prevotella. The sequence goes on from JAUNQM010000073.1 coordinate 6,712, forward strand.
AATATGCCAACCCAACATGTTACTACGCAATCGTGGTTGCTTGCAACGACTATTTCCATAAGATGCAAGAGTTCCGCAAGAGTGTCGGCGGACTGAGCGAGAACGGCGAAAATCATTTCAAGGCATTGCTGAGTTGTGCCGTGCGTCTAAAAGTATGGGCATACTACATGCTTGGACGCATCTACGGACAGGCATATTGGTTCGACGACCCTTTGACCGAGATGAAGTCTCTGTCTGATGCCAGCATCTTTACATATTGCGACATGCAGCAACTTACGGAGAAATGTATAGCCCTCCTTGATAATGGCATCGAGGTGGCTGGTACTCACATCTCAGCTGACTTGGAGATGAATTGGTATGAATGGCTCGACTCCGAAAACCAGAATGCCGAGAACTATTACAAGTGGCAATACCTAACTCCTCCGTGGCTTATCCTCCGTGCCGAACTCGTCAGTTGGCGATGCAATTATCTTTCCGAGGAAGCTGCCGCACTTGAATGGCAATGGATTCACGACAATATTCTTCAATATCTCTACGACCTACATGCAGGAACAAAACGAGTGCCTGCTGTTAGCAATGAGAAAGACGATAACGGTAATTTCATCGAGAATCTCGGCTACCTTTATCAGCTCAACATCCCTCTCCAGAGCGATGCTTCAAATGCTTACTTCCGCATGTTCTGTTCTGAGGAGATAGGAAGCAAGATGCAAATCGTAAGTGGAATAATGTACGACTACACTAACCACCAACGCAACCGTCTTGTGCAATATTTCTGTCCGTCATGGCCAGGCAGCGATGGGTTCTATCTCAAGCCGTCGGAATATGGTGTTAACCTTTACAACGAACAAGACCTCCGCAGCCCTGTTCAGAAGATGGTTGTCAATAGCGACCTCAACGGGCAACCTGCCGTGACAAAGTTCTATTATTCCTACGACTTCACGCTTCGCAATTATAAGTTCCTGCGTGAAAACATATTCGAGATTCAGCCTACAATCCTTACATTCCGCGGTCACGACTTCCACTTCCTGCTCGCAGAGGCTGAAAACCATCTCCACCATGAATGGCCTGCAGCTGCTATCATTGGCAACGGACTTACCAACGAATTTGCCGACAAGACAATACCGGTCAATCCTCAATGGGGCAACGTTACTACCGTCGTTGGAAGTCAAGGACAGGACAGCCTTGTCATGACCACGCTCTACGACGACACATGGTTTGGCGGCAACGGAGGATATGGAAATTCTGGTATTGCAGGCACAATGCTCGACCGCACATACTATACGTCAACTGCAGGCTATCGTGTTCGTGTTGACAGTCTTAGAGCTTATTGTCAGCAGAAAATCAACAACGGCGAGATGACTGAGCAACAACGAATACAACTCTATGATGAAGTTCTTGCCTATGAGTATTCTAAGGAATACATTGCCGAGGGTAAGGCGTATAGTTATCTGTGCAAGATGGCTGAGCGTTATGGCAAGAATCCGCAAATCGTAGTTCATTATATAGAGCCGAAGTATAACACACCAGTTTGTCGCAACTATATAACCTCCAATGGATATTTCATTCAATGGAATCTCAAGGACGGTAAGTTTCTCAATGAGAAATAAGATTCAATCGATTTTCAGATAACCTTACTTGGTTTAGATAATAAAAAAGCATCGGAAGAAATATTCAAACTTTCTTCCGATGCTTTGTAGTTATTGTTGTTTTGTATTAGTAGAGGTTTACGTAACGATCTACGATACCTTCAAGCTGCTGCTTGTCCTTGAAATATTGGTATGTTGAAACCTTCAGGTCAACGCATGCTTCTTCGTCGCAGACGATGTTGCCATGAGGATGTGACTGAAGCGCTGATGCTGTCCACATGTGGTTAATACCATCATCGATGATGTGGTGGAGGGCACGGCTCTTCTGAGGACCGTTGCAGACGATGAGCACTTCACGTGCTGCCATTACTGTGCCAACACCAACAGTAAGAGCCTGCTTTGGTACGAGGTTCACGTCGTTGTTGAAGAAACGGCAGTTAGCCTGGATGGTATTTGTAGTAAGAGTCTTGACACGAGTCTTGCTTCCGAGTGAACTTCCTGGTTCGTTGAATGCAATGTGGCCGTCAGGACCGATGCCACCCATGAAGAGGTCGATGCCACCTGCAGCCTCAATAGCCTTCTCATAGTTTTCACATTCTACAGCAAGGTCAGGGGCGTTGCCGTTGAGGATGTGTACGTTTTCTTTCTTTATGTTGATGTGGCTGAAGAAGTTTGTCCACATAAAGCTATGATAGCTTTCTGGGTGTTCTTCAGGAAGGTTTACATACTCGTCCATGTTGAATGTAACAACATTCTCAAATGAGAGTTTGCCTTCTTCATAAATCTTGATTAACTGCTTGTAAAGACCAAGAGGAGAACTACCTGTAGGGCATCCGAGTACGAATGGCTTCTCAGGAGTTGGGTTGAACGTAATAATCTTTTCTGCAACATAGTTTGCTGCCCACTTCGACATTTCGTCGTAGTCTTTTGTAATACTTACTCTCATAATATTATTTTTTTGAAAAATTCTATAGCTTTGGTTCTGTAATA
>JAUNQM010000074.1 GCA_030536165.1 Prevotellaceae bacterium
TTGACTGCTCCAAGGTCTTGACGAAATATTGTAATTTGCCATATCGCCACTACCTGTAATAGAAAGCAGACCTGTCTCAGTGTCCAACGACCATTGGGCATTTTCGCCACACGAGCCAGAATAGACTTCTGCACTTGCAGCAATGCTTACCAATGAGAATAAGCAGAGCATTAAAAAACTTGGAAACGTTTGTTTCATGATTGTTTGGAGGTGCTAATAAACCAACGATATAAAATTCTTAATGCTGCAAAGTTACGGAAAAGTTTTGTATAAAGATGAAAAAAGTTTGAAAAAAGTAGGACTTTTTTCCCTTTTCGGCTCATCGCGTGCATGCGCGCGTTTTATTAATAAGGTGTAGAATCATGTACAATTTACCATTTATAGCGTTGAACCATAACGATGGGGGATAAAAAAGGAGAGCGATGTTGAGGTCGCTCTCCGTTGGTATTGCTGATAGGTTATTTGTGTGAGGTTTATTTAAGGATGATGGATGCCGTAGCGGTGATGTCGGAGACTGTTATAAGATTGTCGGCATCAACGTCGGCATTGTCGAAGTTGAATGGTGATGGGTTGCCGCCGAGGATGTAAGAAGCGATTGTGGTGATGTCGGCAACATCAACCGTGCCATCGTCGTTGGCATCGCCGAGGAGTGTTGTTGCACCGACCCATAGCTTCGTGGCATAGACGAGCATGTCGCCACCATCTTTGTCGGCTATCACCTTTACTTTGTATTTGTGAGTAGGATCCAACTCGGTTTCAACAGCATTCGACGCAACGGCTTTGCCTGGTGCTTCACCTCCCTGTATGTTGTATGAGACGGCGTAGTCTATGTCGGTCACTTCAAGATGCAAGGCTTTTGCTGCACCGCCAGAGCCTGTATAATAAACCTTTATCTTCGCGCAGTTGCGCAGATAGTAGGTCATGGACTTCTCTGTGCCTACAACATAGCAGTAGCCCGAACCGCCAGGAACGGATTTCCTTGAACACGCTTTGTCGGTTGTAGGGTCAAGGTAATAGACTGCATTCGATGCGTTCTTTGCCTGAACTTCGTTTGCAGTTGGGTTGTAATACTGGCACCACTGGTCGTATGGACTTGCTATCTGCACCTTTCCAGCAACGCCTTTCTCGCCTTTGGAGTCAAGATATACGATGGCTGTACTCCATATCAACTCATAGTCGGTGGTTGTCTCTGGCTTGTGGTAGATGAACGGAACTGGTTCTACCTTATACAGTTCTGCTCGCATAAGTGTTGCGTCGGCGTTGGTGGAAGAGATGGTGATGCTGTATTGTAGGGTCTTGTCTAACTTGAATGAAAGTGAGTCGGTAGCGACCAATGAATCAACTACGGATTTGGTTGATAGGTCTTTAACCACAGCTGTCACATTGTTGCCTTGCTTTGTGTAGAACTTTGCAAGCTCGGTGCCTGTCAGGTAGAATGTTATCTTCTCGCTATCTTTTATCATAGGGAAGCCGTTGGCGTCGGTGGTAAGACCTGCGTCAGCATTGGATGAGACGAATGAAATCCATGAACAGTAGTCGTCGGTGATTTGATAACTGTTGTAGTCGCCCACGTTGCCGAGTGTGTCTTTGAATACGATATTGTTGAGTGGGAGATATTCACACTCGTATCCAACGGTAGTCACAGGGCTATGTGGCACGCCAGACTCGCGCTTTGCATCAAGGATTTCATTGTCGTTGGCATCGATACGAAGGTAGTCGATGCGTGCGCGTGCTTCGCTTATTTCGCCCGGAGCCTTTGGACCCGCAATGAACTCAACGCGAATCTCGTCGCCTGGCTTGAGCAGTTGCGTGTGACGTACCTGACGCGTTGCGATGCCGTCTTTGTCGGTTGCACTATACCATTTGTCGATGAGTTTGCCGTTGACGGATATGCCGAAAGTAGAGACACCGACGGTCTCTGTGCGATAGGCAAGGGTGAGCGCATAGCGGCCTTCGTTGCCAGCCCATGTGCCAATCAACGAACCAGGCCCCTGGTCGCCTACAGACACTTTGCTACCAGAGTATGTGCGCGATGCCGCTTCTTCGAATACAATTCCGCTAAAGTACATCTTCTCAGCCTCGTTCTTGCCCGTTGTGAGTTGGTGGGATGGCGTTGAGAATGTCCACGTGTTACCTTTAATCACGCTTCCGTCGCTGCTCACAGCATCGACACGCCAATAGTATGTTGTGCCTATATTGAGGCTTTCGGGTGTAAATGTGTTGGTAGATGTTGTGCCTATCTGATTGTTGTCGAGGTCGGCTTCCGATGTGGAAAGATAGACGTTGTAGCTCTTTGCGTCGAAGGCTTGTCGCCATGTCAGTGGCATTGCCGTGCAGAATTCATACTGGCTTGAAGGCCATCGGAGCCATGCATCGTCAGACTTGTCGGCAGGGTATGGGTTTGTTGCAACCTCGCTTGCAGTTGTGAACTGATACACAGGAGACTCGTAACCTATGCCTTCAACGGTGTTGATTACCTTCCAGTAGTAAGTTGTTGCAGGCATAAGGTTGACAGAGTTGATGTCGGTCTCAACGAGGTTGTCCTTAACCATGCCAAACATAACGCGACCTTTGTTGGCTCCTGCGGCAGAGTGCCATGTGAGTCGCATGTTTGTAGGCACTTCAATCGCACCGTTGCCAGGATTCAGTATCGGCTCGTATGCAAGTCCTTCTTTTGGACCTGTTCCTTCTTGCACGTCGGTAGGAACGCTTGCTGTATCGGTTTGGTCGAAGAGGAAGTCATAGTATGTTGCTGGAGTATAGCTGATGTCAGTGTATGGCTGGTCGGATGATTTCTTAGGATTCGAACCGCCGAAGAAGCTGCCGTTGTCGGTAATGTAACCGCAATAGGGTAGGGTAGTAGAGTATTGATTGTTGAAAGCTTTGTTGGCTGTGGAAGCAAAGTAGTTGTATTCCGACAGCACTTGTCCTTGTGAGTGGACACCGATGCAATAGCTGCTGATGTTAGTCCAGTAGCAGTTATAGACGTGAGCCTTGCCATAGCCGATGCGAGGGTTGCGCTGCACGTTGTCGCTAAACCAGCAATGTGCGTAGGTCGCATGTTCTTTGCCGTAGTCTTCGTAGTGGCAAGTGCCGGAATTGACTATTGACACCTTGTCGTGGTTATGTATCTTTGTCCATGTGACGGTGAGATAGTCGGAGCCAAGTGTGAAGTCGAGCAGTCCGTCGTAGGAATCGCTTAGGTCGCAGTGGTCAATCCAAACGTGATGGCAGTTACGGAACGACATACCGTCCGTGCGACCTTTCGTCAACTTAATGTTGCGGAAGATGAGATTCTTCTGTCCGTTGAGGTCGAGGCAGATGCCGTTGAGAGCCTTGCCTGCGCCAGCACCGATGATGGTCTTGTTGCTACCAACGCTGATTTCATCTTGAAGGTCTTGCATACCTCCGCCGGTGATATCGGCTTCGAGTATTATAATATAAGGAGTGCTGCCAGATACATATTTCACAAAGTCGGCACGTGAACTGACGTGGACTATGGCACCGTTCTGCCCACCAGTGACACCAAACTGTCCGAGGTCGTTGTAGTTTACAAAGCCAGTCACGCCGTTGTGTGCCATTGTGAGACAAGTAAAGACAGTTATGAAAAGAATGAAAGTTGTTAGTCTTGATTTCATTTTAGAAGTAAGTTTAGTTGTTTTAAGGTAAAGTAAAAAACAAGTGTGAAGTCGTTTCACACTTGTTTGTTATCAGAGTATTAAGTCGATGTAGAACTTAATATTCATCCTCGTTAAAAAGGAAGTCTTCTTTAGTAGGATAGTCAGGCCAAATGTCTTCAATACTTTCGTAAACATCGCCTTCATCTTCGATTTCCTGCAGGTTCTCAAGAACCTCAAGCGGTGCACCTGAACGGGTTGCGTAGTCAATCAACTCTTCTTTGGTTGCTGGCCAAGGTGCATCTTCGAGCTTTGATGCTAATTCTAATGTCCAATACATATCTTTTAGTTTTTTTATGGGTTGTTTTAGTAATTTGGCTGCAAAAATAATAAAATAAATCTTATTTGCAAGTTTTTTGCCATGTATTTTCTTGTTTATTTGCAAGAATATTGCATTTTCTTGCCAAAACGAAGAAATAATCACTCAATCGATTGAGGTATATGCTTATATTCTCATCAATTTCAGCCGTTTTTGCGAGGCTTACTGTACATCGCTCGAATCGTCGGCATACGGTGCGGCATACGTGCGACAGACTTGCTTCTACGCTTCCGCCTGGTAGTATGAATGAGTGGAGTGGGGGGAGCGTTTGTTGGATTCTGTCAATCTCGGTTTCAATCTCGGTTGGTGCAATGTTACACTTTGTGAAGGTCGGCGTGGCAAGTGCTGCGCCGATAAGAAACATGTCGTTTTGTATTTGCAGAAGGAAGCGTTGGTCGTCAGCATCTTTGATGTTGGCAATAAGCAATCCTATGAATGATGAAAGTTCGTCGGATGTGCCGTATGCTTCAAGCCTTATATCATCCTTGCTGATGCGTGAACCATCTACGAGGCATGTCTGTCCCTTGTCACCTGTCTTTGTATAAATCTTCATATCTAACAGTTTACAATGTAATTCTTTTTTGACAGCCCTTGCTCGAAAAATGCTACTCCTAAATAATATAGGTCGAATGAGGCTGTCACTCTCTTTGATTCACAAAGGTCGTGCCAATAATTATAGGTTTGTTTAGTTTGATAGATACCTTTCACCACAAGCACCGTATTGCCATTTACATGCATGTGTATTGCTTCGGTTGCATCGGCTATGATGACTCGTTCACCGTATGTTGCTGTGATATGGTTTATCAAACTTTCAGTTTTGTTGCCGCTCGCTTTATTCTCACGCAAAGCCTTAATGAAGTTGTAGGCAAAAGGCGATTGTATTCCGTAACCACGGCTGTGGCCTATTCCCTTGACATAACGTATGATGCGCAGAAGTAAGAGCATGCGAGTTTACACCTTATACTTGTCGAGGTCTTCTATCTTGAAATTATTTACGAATGCATAGCAACGTGCCACCTCGCTTGCTGCAAGGTTGGTATATACGACTGCACTCTTGTCGAGGAAATCGAGTCCGCTTTCCTTTGCTCGTTTTTCGTCGTTGAGCAAGATGATGTTTAGCAGAAGGTTGCCAGTCATGTCATAAAGGCTTCTGCCGAGGAAGTCGAGTGCTTTCTGACTCTCAAATGATTTCACCTTATCGATGGCTTCTTCGTATTTCGCAATTCCATCTGCAACAATAGGCGAATCAATTCCTTCCATCATCTCTTTCATGAGCGAGAGGTATGTGCCATTAGTGATATAGCGCAACGCTGCAACAACTTGAAGTTGTGTCGTTCCTTCGTAAATAGAGAATATGCGTGCGTCGCGATAAAGTCGCTGGCATTTGTACTCCATGATGAAGCCCGAACCTCCGTGCACTTGTATTGCATCGTAGGCGTTCTGGTTAGCGTATTCTGATGTCATACCCTTTGCTATTGGAGTGAGGGCGTCAGCCAGTCGGGTATATTTCTTCATCTCTTGACGTTCTTCCATCTCAAGCTTTCTCTGCTTTGAAATATCGTCAAGACTCTTGTAAATATCGACATACCTCGCTGTCTCGTAAAGTATTGCACGGCCTGCGTCGAGTCTTGCTTTCATGCGTGAAAGCATGTCATAGACAGCAGGGAACTGATTGATTACCGTGCCGAACTGCTTTCTCTCGGCAGCATATTTTATAGCTTCACGGTAAGCCTCCTGACAAAGACCGACACTCTGGACTGAAATACCGAGGCGGGCTGTGTTCATTAGCGACATGACGTATTTTATCAATCCCAAGCGTGTGGAGCCGCAAAGTTCGGCTTTGGCATTCTTAAATGTGAGCTCGCAAGTCGGAGATCCATGTATGCCGAGTTTGTTCTCGATGTGTCGCACGTTGACTCCGCCGTTTCTCTTGTCGTAGATGAACATTGAGAGTCCGCGTCCGTCGCTTGTGCCTTCTTCGGAACGTGCGAGTACGAGGTGAATATCAGAGTCGCCGTTTGTTATGAATCGTTTTACTCCGTTTAGATACCAACAATCATCTTCCTCGCAGTATGTAGCTTTGAGCATTACTCGTTGGAGGTCGGAGCCTGCATCAGGTTCTGTTAAGTCCATCGACATTGTCTCTCCAGCGCAGATGCGTGGAATGTATTTCTCTCTTTGTTCCTCATTGCCGAACTCATACAGCGTGTCGATACACGACTGCAACGACCAGATGTTCTGGAAGCCAGCATCGGCTGCTGCAATGATTTCCGACAGCATAGCAAACACTGACTGTGGAAAGTTGAGCCCGCCGTATTTTCGTGGCATACTAATACCATTTAGCCCAGCCTTGTTCATCGCATCAAGGTTTTCAACAGTCTTGCTGGCATATATCATGCGTCCGTTTTCAAGGTGTGGCCCTTCAAGGTCAACAGACTCACTGTTAGGTTCAACGATGTTCTTCGCAATGTCGTCGGCAATGTCGATAACAAGTCCGTAGTTCTCCATCGCCTCGTCAAGACTTGCAGGGGCATCAGGATATTTGCTTGAATCGGCATATCCGTTCTCCTTTAGTTCTACGACGCGCTTCATCAGTGGATGTGAGAGATGAAACTTTATTTCAGAAATGTCGTTGTAATCGTTCATGTTTTGTGTGTTGCTATTTATATAATTGCTATAACCCAACGTCATCCTGAACTTGCTTCAGGATCTCATTCGGGACGGTTCGTTATTCCTTATAATACTTAATCAGTTTTGGCAGAACTTCCTCCACGCTACCCGTTATTGCATAGTCTGCAATGGCATTGATAGGCGCATTCGGGTCGGTGTTGATGGAGATGATTATCTTGCTGTCCTGCATACCTGCAAGGTGCTGAATCTGTCCGCTTATGCCGCAGGCGATATAAACCTTCGGATGCACCGTGACACCTGTCTGTCCAATCTGCATATCGTGTTCGCAGAAACCTGCATCGACAGCAGCACGGCTGGCACCAACCTCAGCGTGGATTGCCTTTGCAAAGTCGTAGAGCAACTGGAAGTTTTCCTTGCTGCCGACTCCGAAACCACCTGCAACAACGATAGACGCACCAGGGAGATTATTCTTTGATTTCTCCACCTCGCGCTCTATCACTTTCACGATATAGTCTTCAGGGGCAACATATTTCTCCACGTCTTCAATAATGACTTGGCTTCCCTCGCGTTTTCCTATGGCTTCTTTGCGCATTACGCCTTGACGCACGGTCGCCATCTGCGGACGATTGTCTGGATTTACAATCGTAGCAATGATGTTGCCTCCGAATGCCGGACGAATCTGATAGAGCAGGTTGTCGTAGGTCTTGTTGTTCTTTTTGTCCTCGTATGGACCGATTTCAAGGCTCGTGCAGTCGGCTGTGAGTCCACTCTTCAAGGCAGATGAGACGCGTGGGCCGAGGTCGCGACCAATGACTGTCGCACCCATCAGACATATCTGTGGCTTCTCTTTCTTGAACAGATTGATGAGGATAGAGGCATGTGGGTTGGTTGTGTATGGGAAGAGCCCAGGGGTATCAAACATGTGGAGCACATCTACACCAAATGGCATAATTTGTTCTTCCACGTGACCAGTGATGCCTGTGCCGGCAACTATTGCTTCAAGCGGCACGTTCAGTTCGTCGGCAAGTGTGCGACCTTTGGTCAGCAGTTCGAGTGAAACCTCTGCTACCTGTACGCCTTCTATCTCACAATAAACATATACTGAGTTCATATTTTGCGGTTCTACGGTTATGCGGTTTTTGGTCGTTGGTTTTAGGTTGTGGGTAACCTACAACCCACAACCGATAACCCACAACCCAAATTACATTTTTATATCACTTTATTTCCCTTTAGTTCCTTGATTAAATCGCGCAGGTCGGCGTCGCTTGACGTCATCACCTTTGCCTCCTTTGCCTGGAATATGATGTTCTGAATGGCTTTAACCTTTGTAGGCGAACCACTCAGACCACATTGTGAAGGGTCTCCGTCAACATCGGCTACGCTCCACACGAAAGGCGCTTCATCGTGCTTGTGGCTCATCGTCAGCTTAGCATTGCGCGGACGGCATGGGGCTGCGCTGCCGTTTACTGTTATCAAACATGGCAGAGGTACTTCAACAGTTTCGATTCCTGTGTCTATGTGTCGGCGCACGATTGCTTTTTTGCCATCATCGTTGAGTTCAACTTTCTCTGCGTATGTGACTTGTGGCAGACCGAGCTTTTCAGCAACCTGAGGCCCTACTTGCGCCGTGTCGCCGTCAATAGCCTGACGTCCACCGAGGATAATATCCACTTTGCCCATCTTCTTAATTGCCGTTGAGAGGGCATACGACGTTGCCAGCGTGTCGGCGCCTGCAAAGAGACGATCGGTAAGCAACCATCCTGTGTCGGCTCCACGGAACAATCCTTCGCGAATAACTTCGGCTGCACGTGGAGGCCCCATCGTCAGGATGCCCACCGTTGAACCTGGGTTGGCATCTTTCAGACACAGAGCCTGTTCGAGGGCGTTCATATCTTCTGGGTTGAACACCGCAGGAAGGGCAGAACGGTTTATCGTGCCTTCGGCAGTCATAGCATCCTTGCCCACGTTGTGGGTGTCGGGTACCTGCTTGGCAAGTACTACAATATTAAGTTTCATATACGTTATTTCGTTATTTTGCACATTCGTTTTGCAAAGATACGAATAAGCGAGCGATTTTCCAAATTTATTTGAGAAAATCCGAGCACAAGTATCTTCGACATAGCCAAAGTTGCGAATAAGTGAGCGATTTTCCAAATTTATCCCAAATCGGGCATTAGATTTTTTTATAGTACGACCCCGCTGGGGGCGAATGAGGTGGAGGATATTGCTATCCGCAGGTCGTGGACCTGCGGTTAACAAAAGTTCGACCTCTCCGAGGTCGCTGATTGTCATTATATATTGACCTCAAAGAGGTCATACAATGTTAACTGCGGGTCGCAGACCTGCAGAACAAGCACATCACTCTCTACTTCGACCCCAGCGGGGTCGTACTAAAAAGCTATAGTCCAGAGGAAGATCTCTAATGACCGATTTAGGTTTATTAGAGAAAATCCGAGCGAGAGTAATTTCGACGAAGTCAAAGTTACGAATAAGTGAGCGAAAAACAAAATATTTTTCGTCATCAGGTAAAATAATTGCTAAAAAACAGGACTTTTTTCGGGAAATGACTCATATTTGCGCGCGCGTAATATAA
>JAUNQM010000075.1 GCA_030536165.1 Prevotellaceae bacterium
TATGAGTCTAAAATCGGTTTTTGTCCTGTTTTTTCCGACTTTTTTATCCCGAACTCACGTACTTTATACGCGAGTTCGGGAAAATATAGAAAAATACGGGTCACTGTAGGGGAAAACGGCTATGGGTTATCGGTTGTAACCAACAACCTAAAACCTTCTATGGTTAGGGGGTAGGCCTTCTTTTGCAGGTGACCCAATTTCTTGCTTATTTGATTTGCAAAATTGATGATGTGATACCGTTAAAAATGTTTAAATAAAGGTAATTTTTATTTTCGTGAAAGTAGATTTTTGCTTTTTTATATGTAATTTTGCAGTCGCAATCTTTGTATTCTATTAACAAAATTATATTATTAAACAATTAATTAACTATGAGAATTTTTACTTCATTATTTGCTATTGTATTCTGTGGCATGGTATGCGCACAAGGTAATTATGTTGTGCTTGCACCAGAAACTGAAAAAGAATGTACTTCAGACGGTATCCTTTCGTTTACAAACTGCGACCTCACACTCGATACAGGTAGTGGTGACCAGACAGCAGGAAGCACAGACATCACTTCCCGTCACTGGAACAACAATGTAACTTTCCTCGGATGGAAAGTTTCTAAGAACGACAAGGTGACAATCAATATTCCTGATGGACAGAAGCTCTATAAACTTGAACTCTATGGCTTCTCAAACGGTGATAACTGGGACTACCTTCTCAACTATGGTGAAGATGAATGGGGCGATCCAGCTTGGGTTGACGAGTTAGGCGAAGGTGTGAAAGACAATGCTAAGATTCAGGAGGCAACATATCCTATTGACCCATGTGGCTATGTTACTGATGGTGCCAAGACTGAATGGACAAAGGAGAATGCAGGTTATACTTTTGCATCACTTGATTTCACTGATGCTCCTTACGAAGGTAAGTTCACTTTCGTTATCAGCGGTAATAACACTTGTGCTATAGGTCTTCGTTGCTGGTTAGAGGCTCCAGGTCCTGGTGGCGATGAGGTTAAGGGTGACGCTAACAGCGATGGCAATGTTGACGTTTCTGACATTACAACTGTTGCAACTTATATTCTTACTGGTTCTGCAGATAACTTTAATTTCAAGAATGCAGATGTTGACGGTGACAACTCGATTACTGTAAGCGATATCACAGGTATCGCATCTATTATCCTTGGCAATTAATTGTAAAAAACTTGACGATACGTTATCGGTTGTGGGTGGCATAGAATAGTATGTGCTACTTGCAGCCGATATCGGCGTGTCATAATGTGATTAGGTAAAAGACCTTGAGACTCAAGTCTGTCATTGGTAAAAGTTGGCAGATAATGCCATCCTAACACAACATGGGAAACTAAAACTTCAATTATATAATAAATAATGTATATGCTAAAAAACATCCGCATTTTATTGGCAGCATTGGTGGTGATGATGACCACTGCTGCAACAGCACAGACCATCAGTGGTACTGTGAAAGATGGTGATGGTGAACCCGTTATCGGTGCAACGGTGGTAGAGAAAGGCACTTCAAATGGTGCTATCACTGACCTTAACGGTAACTTCACCTTAAAGGCTACAGGTAAGAAACATCTTGTTGTTTCGTATGTAGGAATGGAAAGCCAGGAGGTAAATCCTGCTGGTAAGTCGAAAATCAATGTTGTGCTTAAGAATTCAAGTTACAGCCTTGACGATGTAGTAGTCATAGGTTATGGTGCAGTAAAGAAGCGCGACCTTACAGGTGCCGTGGCATCAGTAAAATCTGAGGACATCGTCCGCACTCCTACGACAAACATCATGGAAGCAATTCAGGGACAGGTGGCAGGCTTTGACATCACTCGTTCGAATGGTGAAGTAGGAGCAGCCATGAACCTCACGCTGCGTGGTAACCGTTCAATCTACGGTAACAACGCTCCTTTGTTTATTATCGATGGCATGGAAGGTTCGTTCGACGAACTTAACCCTAACGACATTGAAAGTATAGAAGTGCTGAAGGATGCTTCTTCAACGGCTATCTATGGTGCTGCAGGTGCAAATGGTGTAGTAATCGTTACTACAAAGAGCGCAAAGAATGGTAAGTTTGAAATAAATTTTGATGCATACGCAGGCTGGAACAAGGTGACTTCGTTCCCAGAGGTAAGAACAGGCGAAGACTATATCGCTTTCCGTCGTGAAGCAATGAGAGCATCAGGCAACTGGAACAGTGCAGCTGACGATGCTTCATTGTTCCCAGCTCATTATCAGACTTTAATAGACAATAATAATTGGGTAAACTGGTTTGAGGAAGGTTCGCAGACAGGCTCTATGCAGGAATACAACCTTTCAACATCATACGCCAATGACCGCATGAACGCATTTGCTTCAATGAACTATTCCGACACACAAGGAACCCTGAAGGGCGATGCACTGAAGCGTTACTCTTTGCGTACACGTTTGGACTTCATGCCTAACAAGGTGGTTAAGTATGGTTTGAACCTCTATGCAATGTACGGTGACAACGATAAGCGAAACTCACGCGTTTGGAACCGAATGATGTGTACACCTCCACTTGGTATTCCATATACTGAGGATGGATCGATAAATTACTACCCAATCGAAGGTGATGGCACATACCCAACTCCTCTGACCGACATGGGACAGGGACAGTATGTGAACAATATCAAGACCCTCAGCATTGCTCCACAGGCTTACGTAGAGATTACTCCAATTAAGGGCTTGTCTGTAAAATCAGTTCTTGGTGGATATTTCCGCAATCGTAAGCAAGGAATCTACCAGGGTATCCATTCATGGAGCGGACTTCAGGACGGTCAGTCAACCGCAGAGACTCCTAATACGTTTACATATAACTACAAGTGGCAGAACATAGCTTCATATCTTTGGGATATCAACGAAGACCATCACCTTACCTTCACAGGTGTAACAGAATGGTCAAAGGGACGTACAGAGGCATCAAATGCAATAGGACATGGTTTTGACTCTGACGACTACGCTTACCATAACCTTAGTGCTGGAACAGGCACACCATCAGTTGAATCTTCATACACACAGACACAGATGATGTCGTACATCATTCGTGCGATGTATAGCTACAAGAGCCGTTACTTGCTCACACTCTCAAATCGTTGGGACGGTAGTTCAAAGCTCTCTTCTGGTCATAAGTGGGATAGCTTCCCTGCAGTAGCTGTTGCATGGAGAATCTCTGACGAACCTTTCATGAAGTCAGCAAGCAGTTGGCTTGACAACTTGAAACTCCGTGTAAGCTATGGTGTAACTGGTAACGACGGACTTGGTGCATACGGAACACTCGCTTATTCACAGGCAGGCATGCTCGGTTTCCAGGAAACAGGTATGCCTTACAGTACTTACTCAACTAACATTTCCAACCTTGGACTCGGTTGGGAGAAGTCTTATTCATGGGACATCGGTCTTGATGCTGCATTCTTGAACAATCGTATCGACGTAGCTATCGACTGGTATCGCACAGACACGAAGGACTTGCTCTACCAGAGAGGATTGCCAGCTGCAACAGGTGGTACTGTAAGTGGTACAGACTTCACAACATTCTCTATTTGGCAGAATGTAGGTAAGACTCGTAACACAGGTCTTGAAGTTGCTATCAACAGCCGCAACATCCTTACAAAGGATTTCACATGGAGCACATCACTTACCTTCTCGACAAACAGTGAAAAGGTTATTGCAACCACAGCTGAGAATCCATTGCAGTTTGGTGACTACTACCTCATCGAAGGTCAGCCAGTGCACACATATTATAAATATAAGTATTTAGGCATCTGGAAAGAAGCAGAGGCTACAGAGGCAGCACGCTACAATCTCACTCCTGGAACAATACACATCGAAGACGTTAATGACGATGGTAAGTTTACAGAAGACGACTATCAGATTATTGGTAATGCAACTCCTAAGTGGATGGCTTCGTTGTCGAACTTCTTTACATATAAGTGGTTTGACCTGAGCTTCCAGTTAATCTCACGTTGGGACTATACAATGATGTACGGTATCACAGGATGGTACAGAAACGATGGTATCAACCCAACTCCGACGGTATGTGACTACTACACACCAGAAAACGAGGATGCACGATATCCACGTCCTAACTCTGGCGCATCACAGGATACATATCAGGGCAACAGCTCTATCAACTATTTTGATGGTTCATATATCAAGTTGAAGAATGTAACATTCGGATACACATTCCCTAAGTCACTTCTGCAGAAGATAAATATCTCTAAGGCTCGTATTTACTTCACAGCATCAAATCCGTTTGTATGGACAAAGAGCAGCTATATTAAGAACTACGACCCAGAAAAGGGTGGCAATGATGACGACGCACCACTCTCTAAGCAGTTTGTATTTGGTATAAATCTTACATTCTAATATTAGGAGGAAATGACAATGAAAAAGAATTATATAATGACAAAGATAAGTGGCATTTTGTGTGTAGGACTCACTGCCATGTTGCTTGCAGGATGTTCGCTTGACGAAGAAAACCTTTCTGCAATATCAACTGACCAGGAATGGAGCACGGCAGAAGGTTTTGAGAAATTACTGAATTCATGCTATGTACCTCTTGTGCGTGTTGTATATGGTCAGGCAGAAGATACATACATATTTGAATCAGAATCAGGTACAGATATCTGGCAGGATCCTGTGAATGGCGGTACAAACGGAAACTTCAGCAAGTGCATCCGCTATCAGGATATGGGACCTTCAGTGTATATGTTCTATGAAGCATATCAGGGATTCTATGCAACTTTGAACAACTGTAATGCTGTGATTGAATATGCTTCGAAGGTAAATGGGATAGAAGAAGCTAAGTTAAAGGAATTGACAGCTGAAGCTTATTTCCTCCGTGCACACTGTTTGTTCAATATTGTTGAGTACTACGGTGGAAAGTATCTGCCTACAACTCCTACAACTGAGGCTTTGACTTCACTCCCATGCAGCAGTATCAACGAATTCTATGACGTAATACTTTCAGACCTGAAGATAGCTATGGCCGACCTTCCTGTAAAGCAGGATATCACAGGCCATGCCTTCAAGGCTGCAGCTTATCACCTCTATGCAAAGGCTTGCCTGACATACGCATCTTATACTGATGGCAAGTGTGGAGCAACTCCTATCTCTGCAGATGAGCAGAAACGACTTTGGACAGAGGCTCTCAATGCGACTGACGAACTCATCAACAATGCATCACAATACAATGTAAAGCTCTATCAGAACATAGAAGAAGTATTTGATGAAACAAGGCAAACGCAGAGGCTCTGTTCGTTGTCACTCACTCATCTGTAATGGAATATAATCCACGTCAGGCATACTTCAACCGTGCATGGAAGCAGTTCGAGGCATACAACAACAATAGCGAAGGTATTTATATGGAGTGTTTGACACCTGATTACAGCAATGTTCTCAACGGATATACTATTACTCCTATAGCAAACGGTAGTTGCCGTCTGTGTCCTTCAAAGAAGTTCCTTGATTTGTTCCAGGACAACGACGGACGCTATAAGGCATTCTTCAGAGATACATACTATGCTAACCGCAGAAAGAAGAAGGCTACAAGCGGTCCTTACAAGAACCAGCAAGTATATGTATGGACAGAGAACGATGCAAAGCGTTACAACCTTGACCTGACACGTGTAAACAACGACCAGTTCTATATCCCTCTCAACGACACATGTGTCTATATCTCAAAGAAGAAACTCACAGAAGCTGATCGTAATTCACGCCGTTATGCAACCTATAACGTCGATGACAACTATGCTGACCAGACTCAGCCAAAACGCTTCTTCCCTTCTTTGAAGAAGATGGATGCTCCTAAATATTATGCTGGCTCAAATGCATCAAAGCCTTACTCTTATGCAGATTGTATCATTTACCGTCTGGGTGAGACATATCTTTTAGCAGCAGAAGCAGCATGGCGTTTAGGCAAGACAGATGTTGCGCTCAAGCGAATCAATGCAATTCGTAACCGTGCATGTATTGGTCACAACAACAGTATGAATCTGACCACAATCGACCAGGAAACTCTGCTCAATGAATACGCTCTTGAAATGTGTGGTGAATGGTGCCGTTGGCAGACTTTGAAGCGTTTCCGTGCTTTGGCTGAACGTATCAGTGACTTCAACCCTCAGATAACGACATTCAAGGATGAGTATTACCTGCGTCCAGTCAATGCTTCAGAGATTGATGTGCTCGACAATGGTTCAGAATATCAGAATCCTGGATATTAATACAACCAAATAATGTCATGGGGAAGGGGAGGCTCGCCTTCCTTTCCTCTCGACAGATTCTCAGAGTATGAAAAAGATATTTACACTTTTATGTGTGCTTGCCATTAGCGTAGGTGCTTATGCACAAAAAGCAGATAATGGCGTAGAGTTGACCCGTAAGAACTATAAAGGCATAGAGCAGAATGGTGGTGACTACTGGTTGACATTTACTGACACAGACCTCAAGCTTGAGACCGGTAGCGGTGATCAAATTGTAACAGGTGAGAAACGAGTACAATGGTATAACAATGTGTCTTGGCTTGATGGATGGAAAGTTTCCAAAAACGACAAGGTCAGACTTAAAATCCCTGAGGGACTGGTTCTCACAAAAATCGAAATGTTTGGTTTCGTTTACGGCAGTAAGTGGGATTATCTTTACTGCTATGGCGAAGACGAATGGGGCGACCCAGAGTGGGCAGACCCTATAGGACAAGGCGTCAGAGACCCAGACGATTTCACTTACATCACAGCTGAATACATCAAGAACAATGCTGTTTATCCTATTGACCCATGCGGTTGCAACAATGCTGGGTATGAGAATGAGACGTTGGCTTGCCACGAGGCTGGATACACTTTTGCTTCTCTTGACTTCAGCAAGAATCCATACGCTAACGAGTTTAGTTTTGTGATAAGTGGTAATAACGTAATCTGTCTTGGATTGCGTTGCTGGACATCAAATCCGCTTATCCAAGGAATCAAGGGCGATGCCGATGACGATGGAGTGGTTACTGTTTCCGACATCACAACCATCGCAGCATACATACTGGGCAACAACCCATCACCATTCAACGAAAGCAATGCTGATGCTGATGAAGACGGACAGATAACGGTTTCCGACATCACGACGACAGCAGGTATAATATTGAATGATTAAATTTTTTTATAACATTATATTACTATTTATTTAATTCTATCTATTCACTTAAACAAAATTAAAAGTATGAAGAAAAAAGTCTTATTTTTTATGAGTGCTTTGGTTGTTGTAGCTGGTTTTGCTTTCGCAGCAATGACAGGCAGCAACAAAGGCGTTTTGACAACAGAAGCTTCTGATACTACTTGGGATTTTACCCAGATGAACGAAGCTGACACTGTAGGCTATGTACAGGCTGAAAGTAATGTTATGAACTCTTGGAATTCTGATCCAGAGGCTTGGGGAACCATTTATGACTACGATGAAGCTCTCATCGACGAGCCTATCATGCTGAACTCTGAAAAGGAATTTGGTCCTACAAAGGGTCTTACTTTCACTACAAACGCAGGCACAAAGCAGCTTCTCTTCCGCAACTATCCAGCTAACTATGGTGGCGTTCACATGTATGCTAACAAGCAGATTAAGGTGAAGGTTCCTGTACCAGCTGGTACTGAACTGAAGAGTTTGCAGCTCATGACAGGTACAACTAAGGCTAACAAGGTTGTCACAGCAACTGGTGTTGAGGAAACTCTTGGTCTTGTTTCTTATCAGGCAGCAAAGAGTGACGACATCACTTACGGCCCAATGATCTTTACGGTAGCTGAAGGTGCAACTGAGATTGAACTTACAATCCCAAGCCCACTCTATATCCAGAGCATTCAGTTTGTTAACACTATTGTTCCACGTGCTAATGTAACTGCTACATTCGAAGTTCCAACAGTAAAGGCTGAAGTAGGCAAGAAGTTCCGCAACAACCTTTCTATTTATGAAGGCGCTGTAGTATCTTTCACTTCTTCTAACACAGAGGTTGCAACTATCAACGAGACAGGTGCCGTTACTCCAGTGGCTCCTGGTCGCGCAACTATCACAGCAACAATCCTTGCTAACGATACTCACAAGCAGGCACAGGCTACTTACGATGTAATCGTTCTCGGTGGTGAACCTTGGGACTTCACTCTCATGTGCGAACTCGACACTCTCGGTTACAATGCTGATGAAAGTAACGTTGTCAACACTTGGAACTCAGATCCAAACGCATGGGGTGCATTGTACGACAATGAAGCTCCGCTCAACGACGACCCAATCATGCTCAATGCAGAGACAGAGTTTGGACCTACAAAGGGCTTGACATTCACTACAGGTGCTGGTGTAAAGCAGGTTCTCTTCCGCAACTATCCATTGAACTATGGTGGTGCTCACATGTATGCAAACAAGGTTATCACAGTTAAGGTTCCTGTTAAGGAAGGTGCAAAGAGCTTGCGTCTGATGACTGGTACAACTAAGGCTAACAAGATTATCAAGGCTACAGGCGTTGAAGAGACTCTCGGCCTCATTTCTTATCAGGCAGCTAAGAGCGACGATATTACTTACGGCCCTATGTTCTTCACAATCGTTGAAGGCACAACAGAGATTGAAGTGACAATACCAAACCCTCTCTACATCCAGAGCATCCAGTTTGTTGATTCAGTTGTTCCACGTGAGGCTGTAACTGCTACATTTGAAGCTCCTTCTGTTAAGGCAGAAGTAGGCAAGAAGTTCCGCAACACTCTTACAGCTTATGAAGGTGCTTCTGTAACTTACACTTCTTCTAACACAGAGGTTGCAACTATCAACGAGACAGGTGCCGTTACTCCAGTGGCTCCTGGTCGCGCAACTATCACAGCAACAATCCTTGCAAATGATTCTCACAAGCAGGCTGAAGCAACTTACGACGTAATCGTTCTCGGTGGTCAGCCTTGGGACTTCACTCTCATGTGTGACCTCGATACAGTAGGTTATGTTGCATCTGAAAGTAACCTCGCTGGTGCATGGAATACTGACCCTAATGCATGGGGTGCTGTATATGACTATGACGAAGCTCTTATCGACGAGCCTATCATGCTCAACTCTGAAACTGAATTCGGTCCTACAAAGGGTCTGACATTCACTACTAACGCAGGTACAAAGCAGGTTCTCTTCCGCAACTATCCATTGAACTATGGTGGTGTTCACATGTATGCTAACAA
>JAUNQM010000076.1 GCA_030536165.1 Prevotellaceae bacterium
CAGCCTTGACTTTGTCAAGGTGCTGGTAGGTGAGGATAGGATTTTGTCAAGCTTGCTTGTAAGAAAGACTATACTCAACTAACAGTATAGCACATAAGTGCTGCAAAAATCGGGAATTGTTCTTAAAACAAGGATAATGTTTTTTAACACAGTTTTTTACAGGTGAGCCTTTAATTTCACGCAAAAAGCACATGCAATATTTAGAGGTCATCAAGTCGTATATCATCAATAATTACGGGAAGTAATCACAAATCATCACACACATTAAATCAGCAATCTTTTTTGTTGACATTTCTCCTATGTACCTTATATATACACGCGCGCGAGGGATGAAAAAAAAAACTTCGCATAATGCTTGTTTAATCAAATAAAATTTACTATCTTTGCAAACGGAAAGCAGCAGATTTGCGCTGCAACAAGATGGGGACTTTGAGCTTTTCAACCCTATAGTCGTGCCAGACGTGTTTCTGGTGGACAAAAGGCTACGAAAATCACACACTCCATCTTAAATACAAAAGTCGCACGGCCTAAAACAAGCACCGCAAGGTCAGACACGCGCGACACGACATTTGGGTAAAAATATAGCGTTGCTATTATTCGGACACAGCTGGAACCTAGGAAACTCCATACTTACGAAATATCTCTGAATAACGGTCAATGCTCATGTGTTAGCATGGGCATGTCTTGTTGATATTTCAGGTATTTCCTAGGACCTCAACTCGTAACAAGATCAGCCTATGCTTTTCTTTTGTACTTTTCGAATCTCCCCAGCATAGCTTTATTGTCCCCCAAAGGCAAGAAAAGGATATTATTCATTTTTCAAATATAAACCCTTTTATTAAACAACAAAAAGTTATGAAAAAAACTTATCTTAAATCTTTGAAGGTCTTCTTGACCTTGTTACTCCTTTGCGGAGTATGTAGCGCTTGGGCAGCAGACCCAATAACCATCTATAAAAACGAAGGCGCAACCGGAACTGATGCTTCGGGTGTTACAGCTTCTGGCAATGTTAATACGACAGCTAGTAATGGCAACCCAGGAAACTCATTCGCAAACACAAGCAGCTCCAACACAACTTTTACTTTTACAGGATTTGATGTTAGCGGCTATTTGGGGTTACAACTTTCAATCGATGTTAAATTCACCTATCCTTCTACAACCACCACATATCCATACGTGACTGCAACATTCTACAAAAATGATAAGATAGTAAAGACTGATAATACAACGATTTCAGTTGAAACAAAAATCACAGGGTACAATACTTACATTATAACGAATATCCCTGATTTCGACAAAATCATATTAGTGTGCACACCTGGTACAGGAAAGTCTAGCTCAGGGAATCCAACCACAACTTATGGTACCTACATGGACAATGTCACACTAACTGGCATGCAATCAGGTCCTTCTAAAACTCTTGAATCTATCACCATCAGCGGAGATTTGGCTAAATCCACCTATGCCGTCGGAGAGTCTTTTGACTTCGCCGGATTGACTGCAACTGGTACATACGATGACGAAAGTACAACAGACCTGACGAATTCTGTTGAATGGTCTGTTTCTCCTTCCAACCTTACCTCTGACATTAAATCGGTTACGGTAACGGCCACTTTTAATGAAATAAGTGACAGTAAGGCCTATAACATCATAGTAAAAGAACGCGGATACAACATTGATTTTGAAGAAGAACTTAGTTTATATAAATGGACATTCACAAACATAACAAAGGGAAAAGAAACTATTTCGGCACATGGAGGCACATACTATGGAACAACTGATGGAAAGGCAACAGCATCACTACAAACTAACACTCCAATAGAGAATCCATATAGCATTCAATTCTTTGTATCTAAAACCAGTACAAACAAGGCTACTGCATCTTGGATTGTGTCAGTTTCAAGTGACAAGAAAGAATGGTATCAAGTCGGAGACTTATTAGATGCATCCGTAAATATTACTAAAGGTGAGTGGACTGAATACAATGTTGATTTGCACCTATACAATAATGTGTATATTAAAATAGAATATTCTGGTACATCTGCTATCCGCACTATCGACGACATAAAAATCATAACTTATGTTCCTGCTACAATCACATCAAAAGGCTACGCAACATTTAGCTCTGACGAGGCTCTTGTTTTAAGCAAACTGCCAGAAGGCCTTACAGCATATAAGGCTACAACGGTAAGTAATAGCAAGGTCAAGATGGTTCCTGTAACATCGGCTGTTGCTGCCGGTACAGGTCTATTCCTTAAAGGAACTGCAAGCACAACTTATTCAATCCCTGTTGCAGAAAGCGGTACAGACATTTCAAGTGAAAACCTTCTTGTTGCAACTGACGGAACAGAAGTTGCTGCTGGCAACTATGTATATGTAATTGCAAGCGGAGCATTCCAGCCATTAGCAAATGCTACAGTAGTATCAAAGGGTAAGGCTTACATTGACGCAACATCAATTCCAACAGAAGGCAAGCTTGAAATTTCATTCGACGAGCCTACAGGAATCAATTCTGTAAATGCGATTACAGACAATAAGGCAATTTACAACCTGCAAGGTGTTCGCGTAAGCGAGAACTACAAGGGTGTTGTGATAATGAACGGTAAGAAATACATTAAATAATATAGGAGAAACAAATTATGAAGAAAACATATATTGAACCTACAGCAAAGGTGGTAAGAATGAGATTAGGAACAATGATGGCTGGTTCAAATGTTGATGTACCAGTTGACAACACTTCTTACAGTGGCGATGATAGCGGTATCGGCGCAAAGGAAGAAACAGACTTCGGCTGGTAATCAGCTATAAGGCATTTACACATCTGTGTAAATAAAAACTAATTTTTGTTATTGATAGGGCTGCTTGTGAAAGTGGTCCTATTTTTTTGTAATGAATAAATTCGGTTAAAATATGTGGTT
Organism: Prevotellaceae bacterium; assembly: GCA_030536165.1. Taxonomy (GTDB): domain Bacteria; phylum Bacteroidota; class Bacteroidia; order Bacteroidales; family Bacteroidaceae; genus Prevotella. Next base: position 2,919 of record JAUNQM010000076.1, read on the forward strand.
TTATTTTGCTTATTGTTATTTTATGACTAACTTTGCAATGCAAATAAGCGTGCAAGCAATATGAAACAAAATAGGATAACACATATTCAACTCTGCGCTTTCTTCATCTCCATTATGCTGATGACGTGCGTCAGCGTGTGGGGTGAGTCGAGTATGGAACAGGCTTTTGCCGAGATGCCCGACAGCATAATCCCTTACTTGACGAAGAACAACCGACTTGACTGCATCGACTTTATGAAAAACAATATGAAGGCCGAGGTGGAAAACAAGTTTGGCGGCAAAAGCGTGCTCACGGCAATGACTGACAACTATCTGAAGTTGCACCTGAATGAAATCACCGACGTCGAGATGAAGATTTTCAAAGTCGAAGGCAAGGATTCCATCCTGTGCATGGCGAAGACAATAAAGACGCCTGAGCCAGACACTGAAATAATATTCTACGACCTAAACTGGAAACCTATCGAGGACGTAACGCCTTTTGGTTCTATCGGTTCAAGGTTCTTGGACGAGCCAAGCGGCAAAGCCGATTACAAGGTTCAAGGTTCAAATGGTTCAAACGAGCCTACCATGTACGAGGTCACGCTTTCAAAAGACGACGAGACTATAACCATAAAAAGCCACCGCTTCTACACCAACGACAAAGACCTCAAAGATGCGGCGGAGACGACTATAAAGTACAAATGGAATGGAAAGACTATGGAACAGGAACTACATTAAAGTGCTGACGGGCAACTTCCTGATGTTTTTCTCATTTCAGTTGCTCATCCCCCTACTCCCTCTTTATCTAACTGAACGCTTTGGCGCCAACAAACAAGAGATTGGTATGGTGCTTATGGGCTATGCCATTGCAGCACTTGTCATCAGACCTTTCAGCGGCTATCTTGTCGATACATTCAACAGAAGAAAGCTTCTGCTGATATTCTATTTCGTGTTTGCAGCCTTCTTCTCGGGCTATTTATTTGCAGGTTCGATACTTGCCTTCACAGTGCTGCGCACGCTCCACGGACTTCCATTCGGTGGTGCGACGGTAGCAAACTCGACAGCTGCCATTGATGTATTGCCATCATCGAGGCGTGCTGAAGGCATCGGTTTCTATGGTCTTTCGGGCAACATCGCAATGGCTATAGGTCCAACCATCGGACTTTATCTCTACCACGGCACAGGCAACTACAACATGATCTTCATTCTTTGTCTTGCCGCCTCGATTATTGGATTGGTGGTGATGACGACCGTGCATGGAGTGCATACGAACAGGTCGAGGCAAGGCATAGATGGCAGCAAGGCTCCGATGGTTAACAAGCAGCAGAATACATCGAAGAAACCAAAGGCATCGTTCGACAGATTCTTCCTCACGGTAGCCACGCCTCAAGCTTTTAGCATGGTATGTTTTGCCTTCTCCTACGGCATCGTATCAACTTACGTTGCTATCTATGCGCAGGATAACCTCGGCATAAAGAGTGGTTCGGGACTGTTTTTCACTCTCCTGGCTACAGGACTGATACTTTCACGCTTTGAAGGTGCGCATGCGCTGCGCGACGGAAAGATAGCACACAACGGAAAAATTGGCGTGATGATTTCCGCAGTCGGCTTCCTTTTGTTTGCGATGTGCAACAACGCAGTGCTATTCTATGTGTCGGCATTTATCATCGGACTCGGCAACGGACACATGTTTCCTGCGTTCCAGAACATGTTTATCGGCATGGCACCAAGTTCGCTGCGCGGCACGGCAAACTCTACGATTCTCATTTCGTGGGACGTGGGCATAGGCCTCGGCATACTCATCGGCGGCACACTGGCGGAACATTTCAGCTACCAGTTTGCCTTCTGGACGGCATGGGCAATCAATATTGTAGGCATGCTCTACTTCGTTTTCTACGGAAGCCGACACTATATCAAGCATCGGATTGGTTGATATCACGGGTGCGTATTCTCCACAATATCAGCGTTAATTGTGGGTTAGGTTGAAATGCTGGGGCTGTAAAAACGTTTTTGTAAAGAACAATTGCCGATTTTTGCAGCACTTACGTGCTATGCAGTCATCTGCTTATAGTCTTTTGCAAGCAGGCTTGTAAAGCCTATAATCAGCCGCCTGCACCTTGCCACGGCAAGGTCTGCAAAAATATTTTCTGAACGATTTCAACAATTTTCCTCCCTACCTACCCTACTCGGCATCGGTAATATGACAATAAATTGTACATTGTAAATGGGACTCCGAGCTTGCTCGCCTGAGCACCAACGGAGCGCAAGAAATGGTACATGTCTCGACACCTAATTAAAAGCGCGCGGGGCGCCTGCGCGCGTAAATATGAGCAAAAAAAAGATAGTGCGGATGAGATGTAAGTTATATATAACTATCCCAATCTACGTTCTTCACAAGTTCCTCATAGTGTGGAGGGAGGAAACCATTGATGTTGTATTCTATGAGGAAACACTTTAGCGCCTGATATGGGAGTATCAAAGCATCGGCTTCTTCGACTGTAAACTTGCCGTGGAAGTATTCGTCAATGAATGTTTCCCAGACCTTTGCAGCCAAGGCGCCATCAATGTGAAGTTCCTTCGAGCGGAATTCTTCATCGGCAGTGATGCACATACACCTCATCATTCCAAGGTCGAGAAGCGGATAACCGTGGGCGAAGTAGCCGAGGTCTATGAAATAGAGGTCGTGAGGATGAGAAAGCGGAGCACCAAGAGGCAAGGTGCTGATAACGTTGCCTATGTGCATGTCACCATGCAGCGCGGTCATGGTGTCGGGTATGTTCTTCAGAAAGGCTGATGCCTTTGCCTTTTGTTCTGCATTAAGATACACGTCGGCATCAAGCAAAGCCTGAAACTGCGGTTTGGCATCAGGGAACATTCCTTCAGGGCATTTGATAGAGTGAAGTTTTAGGCAGCAACGTGCAAATTCGCGTGTGAATTCGTCGTAGCGTTCAGGTTCGTCGGCGACCATTCGCGAGAAGCTTCGCTTGCCAACAATACGCTTGAAACGTATGCCTATGCGTTCTCCATCTGTGACAAGTTCCCCTGGCTTTGGCGAAGGAACGCCAATCTCATATACCTTGCGTGCCACATCAAGTTCATGGGAAATGGTATCGGTAGGATAATCCGTGTTATAAAGTTTCAACATTATCGTGTTGTCGGCAATGCAGTCATAACTGGCTCCATTAGCTCCGGCACCCGATTGTATGTAATCGGCAAGGTTGATGTTTTTAATGTCCATAGTGTAGTTTTTTTAGGTTTCTTACCTCGGGAGAAACCGAGGTTACGGTAATTGTAATTGCAAAGGTAAGCATAATAGTTTTTTTCTCCAAACTTTTCTTTTATTTTATGCAAACTTAAACCTTTCGCTTTTATGTGCGTCAAAATATCAGTATGTACAAAAACCGAAACTGTATTGCCCTATTGCTGATTGCGCTGTTGCTATCAGCCGTATCTGCTTTCGCACAGAAGGCAGACTCTCAATCGTATAAAATCACTGGACAAGTATTGGATTTGCAAGACTATACTCCGTTGCAAAATGTGACGGTGCGGCTGCTTAATGTCGATTCAACCGAAGTTTCTCATGCGCTTACGAATGAGAATGGTGAATATACTTTTAGCGTTGAAAGTAAGAAGGGAAGCTACATAATCAAGGCTTCAATGGTCGGCTTCAACACGAAATATCGGACAGTGAAGATGGCTGGAAAGACTACAAAGGTCGAGGCTATACGTCTTGACGAGGATGCACATCTATTAGAGAATGTTGAGGTTACGGGCAACATACCGAAGGTTCAAGCGGTGGAAGACACGCTGGTTTATAATGCCGATGCATATCGTTTGCCAGAAGGCTCTGTGCTGGAAGAACTCATCGAGCGTCTGCCTGGTGCGGAGGTTGAGGACGGAAAGATTACAATCAACGGCCGCGAAGTGAAGAAGATATTGCTTGATGGCAAAGAGTTCTTTGTCGGCGACATGGAAACTGCCTTGAAGAATATTCCAACAACGATTATCGACAAACTGAAACACTACGACGAGAAGTCGGACATGGCAAAGGTGACTGGCATAGACGATGGTCAGGAGCAGCCAGTTATCGACGTGAAGATAAAGAAGGGCATGAACATCGGCTATAATGTCAATGCCGACCTTTCGTATGGTACAGAGCATAGATATGCGGAGCGTGTGAATGCCAACTTCTTCAAAGAAAATATGAAAGTGTCGTTGGTAGGCAATGCCAACAACGCCAATGGACGTTCGACTCCAGGCAGAGGCGGGCGTGGTGGTGGCAATGGCGAGAGAGTGCGTAAGAGTCTCGGAGCCAACATGAACTACGACGACAAGAAGAAACTGCGCATCGATGGCAATATCAGATGGAATCATAACAACACAGAAAATCATAGCAGGTCATCATCAGAGAGCTTTGTGAGGAAGAATGGTGCCTTCTCAAATCGCGAGTCGCTTAACAGCGGTCGCACAAATGGCTGGAACGGCGAGTGGCGCATTGAGTGGAAGCCTTCGGATGTGTGGAATATTCAGTTCCGCCCTACCGCAAGCATTTCTACGTCGGATAACCTTACGCGTTCATGGAACGGTTCATTCAATGCCGATCCATATAAGTATATGACAGACCCACTCAATGAGATAGCGGGATTCAACGACAAGGATTCCATTCGAGTGAATAGTGGTAATAACGTAGGCATCAACTATTCGCAGTCGAAGAATGTTGGACTCTCAATGCAGATAAACAGGAAGTTTGGCGACAAAGGAAGGAATCTCACATTACGCCTTGATGGGTCATACGGCAGCAATGACGGAAACAGCATTTCAAAGAATTCGACACATTATTATAAACTGCTTGGACTTGATGGCAACGACTCTGTAAGATACACAAACCGATATAACGAGTCACCTGCCGACAACAGGAACTTCACGGCTCAAGTCACTTACAGCGAGCCGATAATGAAGAATACCTTCTTGCAGTTCTCCTACATGTTTAACTACAGGTATAACAATAACAATCGCGACACATACGATTTCCGCGAACTTAGCGACGACTTCGGTAAAGGTGTGGAGCCAGAATATCGTTCATGGGATGAATACCTGATGGATAACTATCAGAAGTATCTTGACGACTCTTTGTCAAGTTATTCAAAGCAGACGAACTATATTCATACGCTTGACTTGAGTCTGAGAATTGTGAGAGACAACTTCAATCTGTCAATAGGCGGACGTTGGAATCCGCAGACGCAGCATTTTATGCGTGACTATCTGAACAAAGACATCGACGTGACGAGAACTACATATAACATAAGTCCGACGCTGACTTTCCGCTATCGTTTCTCAAGTCAGCATACGCTCAACATGGATTACCACGGCAACACTTCGCAGCCAAGTATTACCCAGTTACTCGATATAAAGGACGACTCCAACCCACAGAATATCTCGTTGGGTAATCCGAACTTGAAGCCTTCATACACGAATAACTTCAACATGCGCTACAATCTTTACATCATGGAGCGCAGGCAGTCGATTGCTGCAAACTTGAATTATCAGACTACGTCGAACAGCATTTCAAACGCGACGACATACGATGATGTGTCAGGTGCAAGAACCACAAAGCCTGAGAATATCAATGGTAACTGGAACTTAGGCGGTAACTTCCAGTTTACTTCAGCATTAGACAAGGCTGCAAACTGGAACTTTACTACTTCTACTGACGTAAGGTATAACAATCATGTGGCTTACGTAAACCTGAACAAGTCGGTCGATGTGGAAAAGAACTATACGAAATCAACTAATATAGGTGAACGTCTATCAGGTTCATTCCGCAATTCATGGCTTGAAGTTGAGGTGAACGGACGCTGCAACTATTCGAATGTGAAGAATGAACTGCAGTCGAGTGGCAATAGCAATACGTGGTTGTATTCCTATGGATGTTCATTCAATGTAACCCTGCCGTGGGGCATGATAATCGATACAAACGTAAATCAGCAGTCGCGCCGTGGCTATGCAGATGCTTCGTTCAACACTAATGAATTTATCTGGAACGGACAGATTTCACAGCAACTTTTACCAAGAAAGAAACTTGTGCTTACGTTGCAGTTCTATGATATTCTTCATAAGCAGAGTAACTTCTCCCGCCAGATTTCGGAGAACTCACGCAGTGACTCGTGGAACAATTCAATCAACTCTTACGCAATGCTTCACGTCATCTATCAACTAAGGAACTTCGGTGGTAAACATGGAAGGAATGGTAATGGCGGCGGTCCTCGCGGAGGCTTCGGCAATGACGGTCGTG
>JAUNQM010000336.1 GCA_030536165.1 Prevotellaceae bacterium
CACATATTTCAATGCCACTGACAGCATTCCACTTGAACTTCGTAAGAATCTTATTGAAGAATTTCCTGGCAACAAGTATTTCGACGAACTTGACGGTGATACTATTTATCTTCTGCGCGATGCATCAACAGTCACGCTTACTCAGTTTTTCCCTGACGTAATGAAAAACCTCAATATCACCGATGCCGACCTTTCGTTTATCACAGATGGTAATGTCTCATCAGGTGAAGCATCACTCTATGCAAACAAGATTGTGAACCGCGACATCACCTGCAAGAACGGATACCTTCACGAACTTGAAGACCTCATCGTTCCACCGCCAACCATGGCTGGTTTTATATCTTCCGACAACCGCACGCAAAGCTTCAACCAACTGATGAATCGCTTTGCAACTCCTGTTGTCTATAGTGAGGCTCATGGTGAGACACCGAAACTATACACTTTGCGCTACTTTAATGAGCACCCTCAGAACTCCAACAATCGCACAAAGGAGAATATTACCGGAACATTGCTCATAGATAACCACGGCAACAACAAGAGTGACGCATGCTTGTATTTCGATCCAGGGTGGAATGCTTATCAGAGCAAGGCAACAATTACTAACTCATCAGAGCCTCCTTACCAGACCGAATGGGGGTGATGTTCGTTCCGACCAATGAAGCCGTCAAACAATATTTCAGTCCAGAAGGAGAGGGAGCAGACTTATATGCTAGTTTCGGCAGTTGGGACAATATGCCAGACAACATTGTTGCCGACATTGTCAAGAACCATCAGAAATACTCCTTCCTGTCAGCTCTGCCACACGACTTTTCGATAATGAAAGACGAAGCAGGATATGAAATGAACGTCAGCGAGTCGGACATCGTAGGGAAGTACGTTGCACGCAATGGGGTCGTCTATATTATAAACAAGGTGTTGCCACCGTTAGATTATCGTTGGGTAATGGGACCTGCCAAGACCGACCTGAAAAATAAGATTTTCAACATAGCACTAAACGACAGCCACACGCAATTCATGTACTACTTGCGCTCACTGCTCAGCACATATCAATACTTCATAACTCCCGATGCAAACCTCACCCATTACATCGACCCTGTGTCGATGGGTAAGAAGACAGCAAGCCACGCTTACTGGAATTTCCGCCTAAATCCATCCAACGAGATAGTAGCCACAGCCTACAACATCGAGACAGGAGATTCAATTGAAGAAGTGACAAATGCCTCTATCATCAAAAATCGCATGAACGATATCATGCGTACACACACCATCGTAGTCAGCAGTCCAGAGGCATTTAGCAAAGCCATAAATGGCGGGCAGGAATATTTTACTACCGTAGGGTACACACCGATACGCCTGACGGGTATGGATAGCGGAGCAACAGTCGAAGGTGAAGGAAATACCACTCCGATACATATTACACAAAGTTCCAACAAGACCAATGGACGATCGTATATCATCGATGGAATCATCCAGAACACCACGACATCCACTTATCAAAACCTCAATCAAAGCACCAACAGCAGCGTGATAAATATCAACTCACCATTCTACGAGTTCCTGCGTCTGTGCAACGCTTGCAGCATATTCAGCAATAGTGCAACAACAAGCATCATACCGCTCGATTACTACATCACCTTCCTCCAGCAATATGGCTATACTATATATGTGCCAGAAAACAACCTCCTCACCGAGGCACAACAAAACCACTACATCCCTTCTCCAGAAGAATTGCAAGAACTATATGAACTAAGTGCAGGGGGACAAGAGTCGCACATTGATTCCCTCTACCAGATAGCAGTAGAAAAACTGCGTCGCTTCATACGTTACCACATTCAAGACAATGGCATCTACATTCGTGGAGAGAAAGTCGAAGACAAGGCATACCTCACCGAAACTATCGACAACAGCACAAGCCTGTTCTACCCAATCTACGTCACCAACACAGGCTCGACTATCACACTTCGCGACAACATCGGCAACACAGCCCATGTCAGCACCACCGAAGGAAAACATAACCTCATAGGTCGCGACATAAGGGTGAACAATTCCAACGGAAGTATAAGCAATCCACAGAAAGACAACTCCACAACCATCGAAAGCTATACCAGCACGGTTGTCCATCAAATAGATAATGTCCTCTGGTTTGAACGCCCATCTTCTCACTGGCACACCGACCTGTACCGAGACTTGAACAATTATCTTGCAGAAAACTGAAAAAAAGGTTGTGGGGGTTATTAGTTGTAAGTTGTAA
>JAUNQM010000337.1 GCA_030536165.1 Prevotellaceae bacterium
AGGTTCGGGTGGGGTAGGAGGTGTGTTTGCTCCAAGTCTTTTCCTCGGTGCGATGAGTGGTTTTTTGTTCTCAAGCGTGTGGAATACATACGAACTTGGGGTCTTTCTCCCTTACGATATCTACGCTTTGCTCGGTATGGCAGGCTTGATGAGTGGTGTGATGCACGCCCCTCTTACGGGTATCTTCCTCATAGCAGAGCTCACGGGCGGCTACGATTTCATGCTTCCGCTGATGATTGTCAGCGTATGCTCGTATCTAACGATTATCGTGTTTATACCGCATAGCATCTATGCCAACCAACTGGCGCGTCAGAACCTGCTCATCACACATCACACAGACCGTGCGGTGCTCACGCTGATGAATCTCGATTCGGTCATTGATAAGGAATTTGACGATGTAAGGCCTGACATGAAGCTTGGTCAATTGGTAAATGCCGTGTCGAAGTCAAAGTATGATATGCTTCCCGTTGTCGATGCTGGGGGCAGACTGCTTGGTGAAGTGCATGTACGCAAACTGCGTAACATAATCTTCCGAATCGAACTTTATCAGCGCTTCGATGTAAATCAGTTGATGGTGCCACCTGCAACGGTTCTGAATATCCACGACCCGATGAATGATGTTATGCAGAAGTTTGACGATACGCATGCCGAGGCATTGCCAGTTGAAGATGAACACGGAGTACTGAAGGGATACATTACCAGAGAACGTATGTATGCTATGTATCGCAAGATGGTCGCAGACATGTCGGAAGAATAAATGTTCAATAGGAACTATAAAAACTATGATAACATTCCTATATATATATATAATAAGGTATGAAAAAAGACGATTTACGAATAATATTTATGGGAACTCCTGAGTTTGCGGTCGGTTCACTGCAGGCTCTTGTTGACGGCGGATACAATGTTGTTGCTGTCGTAACCCAGCCCGACAAACCTGTCGGACGTCATGGTTCGGTGCTGCAACCATCGCAGGTAAAACAATATGCACTTTCAAAAAACATTCCTGTGCTTCAGCCGGAGAAGATGAAAGACGAAGCTTTTGTTGAAGAACTACGCTCGTACAATGCCGAACTGCAAGTCGTTGTAGCCTTTCGTATGTTGCCTGAAGTTGTATGGGATATGCCGAGATTTGGCACATTCAATGTCCACGCATCCCTGCTTCCGCAATATCGAGGTGCAGCGCCTATCAACTGGGCTATCATAAATGGCGAGACCGAAACAGGCATCACGACCTTCTTCCTCGACCATGAAATTGATACTGGGCGAATAATATTCCAAGAGCATCTGCCTATTTCTGACACCGACGACGTGGGTGTCGTCTATGATAAACTCATGGTGTTGGGCGCTGAAGTCTGCTTAAAGACAGTGGACGAAATAATCAAAACCGACGGAAATGTCGAGTCTCACGCCCAGCTTACAAGTGGTGGCACGCTTGACTTAAAGCCGGCACCAAAGATTTTTAAGGAAACTTGTCGCATTGATTGGAGCAAAACGACGCGAGAGGTCTATAACTTCGTGCGTGGACTCTCGCCGTATCCTGCGGCGTGGACTACATTCAACGGACAGCCACTGAAAATCTTTAAGACTCACATTGCTGACGATTCTACGCAGGAAAATCACGCATCGCAACTCGTTGCAAAATGTAGCGACGGTCTCATTATAATAGATGAATTGCAACTTGCAGGCAAAAAAAGAATGTTGGCAACAGCCTTCCTCAATGGACTTCAAGACAAATCAAGGCTCGATTTTGAGTAAAAACGGTTGTTGAAAGTCCAATTCAAAACGCCTTAGAACATACATCAGTTTAATGCCAGAGGCACATAGAGAGTTTTCCCCATAAGTCTCCTTTATGTGCCTACTGGTATTCTTTTTCCCCCTTATGCATGCAGCTCATATATTGTGTCGTTATCCTGAGGCCTTCACACCTGAGGATTGAAGCGTGCCACACCTGAGGAGTGGCCACCCCTCACACCTCAGGTGTTCGTTGCCTCACACCTGAGGAATGACGGGCTTGGCACCTTAGGTGTGGAAGGCATCGCGATGCGTGAAGTCCTGTAATGCCCTTCGCCGTGTGCATCCGCGAGCCCTCGCGCCTGCCCCCGTTTTTCCGCTCCCGAATGCAAATATGAGCCCTTTTCCGTTGGGATTCCTGCCTTTTTGCGCCTTTTTCCTTGACATGAATCAAGTTTATAAAAAAAAGTGTTGGAAAAGTTTGGTGGTTGGAAAAAAAGCAGTACCTTTGCAT